>CAMOEP010000325.1 GCA_946612185.1 uncultured Ruminococcus sp. | reverse complement strand
ATGGTCACTTTACCTCCTTGAACAGATTGCAGGCATCATCGTGAGCCTTGCGCTCAAAATCCTTGTACATTGCGCCTCTTGCCATAGCCTGATCGAAGTCGATAAGATGACCGTCGAACTCAGGGCCGTCAACGCAGGCGAACTTAGTCTCTCCGCCAACAGTAAGACGGCAGCCGCCGCACATACCAGTACCGTCGATCATAATGGGGTTCATGGAAGCAACAGTGGGTATCTCATACTCCTTAGTTAAACGACAGACGAACTTCATCATGATGAGAGGGCCGATAGTGATAACTCTGTCGTACTTCTCGCCGCTTTCGATGAGCTTTTTCAGAGCATCGGTAACAAGACCCTTTTCGCCTGCGCTGCCGTCGTCGGACATGAGAACGAACTTGGAAGAAGAAGCACGAAACTCGTCCTCAAGGATAACCAGATCCTTGTTACGGAAGCCGACGATAGAGTGTACTTCAACGCCCAGTTCATGGAGTTTCTTAGCAACGGGGTAAGCGATAGCGCAGCCTACGCCGCCGCCTACAACAGCCACTTTCTTCAGACCCTCAGTCTCAGTAGCTTTTCCGAGAGGGCCGACGAAATCGTGGAGGCAGTCGCCTTCGTTCAGGTGGTTGAGTTTTTCTGTAGTACCGCCGACTATCTGGAATATGATAGTAACAGTTCCGGCGCTGCGGTCAAAATCCGCAATAGTCAGGGGGATACGCTCTCCCTCGCTGTCTGTTCTGAGGATAATGAACTGACCCGGCTCAGCTTTCTTAGCTACACGGGGAGCGTTTATCTTCATAAGGGTAACAGTGGGGTTGAGGCTTTTCTTTTCAAGAATTTCAAACATAACTCTTTACCTCTTTCGTTTATTTCACTATCGCCGTTGACAGTGATACGCTATTTCTGATTATACCACATTTTCCGATGATTTGCAAGTAGTTTTCATGGCATACAAGGGACAAATATTATTGAATTATCCTGGCATTTTCAGTAATTACCGCACAAAAAAGCGGATAAAAATTTCCCCCGCCGTCTGGCAGGGGAAAAACAATTATCTTATATCCTCAGTGAAAGCGGTGTGGTTGCGCACCTCGCACAGCTTGTTCACAAGGGCAAGTTCGCTGTCGTCCAGGCGCTTACCGCCGGGGTATATCAGCAGGTCTTTGAAGTGGTTGTCGGGGAATATACATTTTTTCTGCACCAGACCGTGTTTTCCGCACAGGCTTTTCGGCTCAGGGGAATCGAGCATGAACGACTGGGGAACGGTCAGCAGGAAGTCCAGAGCGCTTCCACGGTCGAACATGGATATTCTGCGTACTTTTGTATCAGCAGGGCGGTTCTCAGCGAAAAGCTTCTGTACGGCGTTGGGCAGATAGGGTATAGCGTCGTCACCCTGGGTAAGTTCGGCGTATCTTGCAGAAAGCTCGGCGTAGGTAAGTTCCTCACGGTCGGCAGCAGGGTGTTCAGCGGACATTACCGCAACCTGCTGGAAGTCCCAGAGAAGCTGGTGGTCGAGATTCTTCTCGCTCAGGTAGTCCATGAAGTACTTCTCATGGGCATGATTGAAGCGGATAATGCCGAAGTTATAGCCGTTGTCACGGACGTTCTCGATAGTACGCAGGGAATTAGTCTCGCAGAAGTATACCTCCATATCATAAGAAGCGTCGGAAGCGGCGATGAATTCGGAGAACGCCTTTGAGATATATCCTGCTCTCGGAACGGATATCCTCATCATGCGGTCTCTGGGCTTGTCCGGAGAACTGATAGCCTCCATAGCATCTATCTGCATAAGCACCTGTTTTGCGCAGGCAAGAAACTTCACACCCTCCTCGGTGGGGATAACGCCCTTTGAGGTGCGGCGAAAAATGGTGATCCCAAGGGAATTTTCCAGTTCCTTGATAGCTTTGCTGAGGTTTGGCTGAGCCATATACAGATTCTCCGCAGCCTGAGTAATGGAGCGTGTTTTTTCGATCTCCACAGCGTATCGGAAGTGAAGTGTGTTCATAGTTCAGTCAGCCCTTTCTTGTGGTATTAAGGCATTTATACATTATTTTTCGTCAACTGGTCTTACGACCTTGCATGGATTGCCTACGGCAACTACATTATCGGGGATATCGTGAGTTACCACACTTCCAGCACCGATGACAACGTTATTGCCGATAGTAACGCCTCCAAGTACGGTAACATTGCCGCCTATCCAGACATTATTGCCGACCTTAATGGGCTTTGCGTACTCAAGACCCTGGTTGCGTGTCTCAGCGTCGATAGGGTGGGAAGCGGTATAGAATCCGCAGTTAGGGCCGATATATGTGTTATTTCCGAAAGTGACCTCGGCGCAGTCGAGAATGACGAGATTGTGGTTTGAGTAGAAGTTATCACCCAGGAAGATATTATAGCCGTAATCGCAGAAGAAGTTAGCTTCTATCCAGGTGTTTTCGCCCTTGAAAGCGATAAGGCGGGTAAGAAGTCTTTCCTTTTTCTGGTAGTCGTTATAGGTAGCGGCATTATACTCCATACAGAGTTTTTTAGCATTTACCCTTTCCTGCACCAGTTCAGGATCATTAGCGTTATAGAGTTCTCCTGCCTGGAGTTTTTCCTTTTCGGTCATGACCGTACCTCCTTTTTAGGATCATAATAATATACCTTAAATTATATCATATATTTCTGCGAATGTCAACCGCCACAGAAGCGGCAGTTTCCCTTCTCATGGCGATAACAGCGTCTCTTATCTGGTAGGCGCAGATGTTTCCGGAGAGACTTTTATGCAGGCAGGCAACAGGTGTACCCTTTGCCAGACCCAGGGCGGAAAGTCGCTGTGACATAGCCGGTTCAGCGCTGACTTTTACCACATCTGCACATTCTCCCGGATTTAGCATTGACAGAAGCATAACACCACACCTCCTTCTGAATGAGATGATCCTGCATAACAGTGTATGCGAAGGAGGAGAGGACGGTGATTTAAAAATCGTGCCGAAAGGCACACAATTAATTACGCATTACGCATTAAATCAAGCAGGGCAACAGCATTTACTTTTTCAAGCTGAGCCAGCTTGACCGCCCACACGTTGCCGCTCGTGAACTCGCTTACTTTTTTAGAAACGGTGCTTTGTACGTCGCTCAACCATATTTTCCTTGGTACATAGTTCTATTCAAGTAATTCTGTATTTTTGCTGTTTTACAAGCTGAGCCAGCTTGACCGCCCCCACGTTGCCGCTCGTGAACTCGCTTACTTTTTTAGAAACGGTGCTTTGTACGTCGCTCAACCATATTTTCCTTGGTACATAGTTCTATTCAAGTAATTCTGTATTTTTGCTGTTTTAC
>CAMOEP010000324.1 GCA_946612185.1 uncultured Ruminococcus sp. | reverse complement strand
CCTGGCAAGCCTTTGTAGCGGCGTAGATATTGCCGGGGTGGAGGGGTTCGTCCTCATCAAGGGGGCAGGCATCTTTGCGGATAAATCCGTACTGTTCACCTGAACCGATGACCACAGTCCTTACCTTATCAAGTCCGGAAGCCCTTATGCCCTCGAAAACGTTGATAGCGCCGATGATATTCACCTGGGCTGTAAGCTGGGGTTTTTTCCAGGATACTGCTACAGAACTCTGTGCGGCAAGGTGGTAGATTACGTCAGGCTTCACCTCTTTCAGCAGTGCTGTGATGCTGTCCTGATCCATTATATCAAGCACATGGGTACAGCAGTTTTCGCTGATACTCTCCTGGGGCAGATGTGTTGCATGGACTTCCTGTCCGGCGGAAACAAGTTCCCGGATAAGGTATCCGCCCACGAATCCTGCTGCACCGATAATCAATGATCTCACGGTCTTACCTCCCTGCCGACAGAAGCCTATACAGTCTGTCGATAATAACTTTCTCATCAAAGTGTTCGGCGACACGTTTTTTTGCCGCTTCGCCGAACTTTTTCCGCATCTCACCGTCAAGGGCGAGGGTGCACATTGCTGCCGCAAGTGCCTTGCAGTCCTTTGGCGGAACGGTCAGACCCGTCTTTCCGTGCAGACTCACATAAGGCACACCGGAGGGCAGGCTGGTATTTATAACAGGCTTTCCGCTTGCCATAGCCTCAAGCTGGACAATGCCAAAAGCCTCGCTTTTCTCCACCGACGGAAGCACGAAAATATCGCAGTCTGCAAAAGCCTGTTTCAGGTCATTGTCCTCCAGGAAACCCAGGAAATGTACTCTGCTGCTGATGCCGGTCTTTTCCGCATACCGCCGCAGACTCTCCTCCAGTTCGCCCGTACCTGCTATGAACAGTTCCGCATTCTGCAATTTTGCTCCACGGAAGGCTTTCAGGAGAACGTCCACACCTTTATAGTAGACCAGTCTGCCGGTGAAAAATATTTTAACATTATTGCTGTCACTGCATTTTTTTGTCAGTATTGGCTTTTCCGGGGTTGTCAGGTATTCATGAACATTCACTCCATAGGGCAGCACCCTGCACTTTCTGGCATATGGCCGCAGCCAGTCAGAGCCTTTTATATGACCCTTTGTAGCCACAAAGATAATGTCTGCACGGCGCAGGAGATTTCTCAGCAGCGGAGCGTACAGTTTCAGCAGTTTTTTCTGCTTGACAATATCGCTGTGCCAGGAGACTGCAACTGTTCCTTTAAAGCCGGAAAGCAGCAATGCCAGGTCAGCCAGCGGAAAAGGCACATGGATATGCACTACGTCCGACTTTGCCGCCATTTTCCGGAAGTCTCTCAGGAACGATACGGAAAGCGGACAGGAAAAGTACGTTCCCAGACTGCCTGAGCGCCTGAGGTCTACTCCGCCGATGCGCTCATTCATACCAAACCCGAAACCGTCCCTGCACACCAGAGTACGCACCCTTACGTCACTATGCTGCGCCGGCAGTTCCGAGGAATACTGCCTGACTATGCTTTCGATGCCGCCAACATGGGGAAAATAAGCCTTGTTTACTTCAAGCACACGAAGCCGACCCATTATTTCCTGCCCTTCTCCTTGACAGTATCCATGACCTTCTTCTGAAGGTCAACGCCGATCTTTTCGCCCTTTTCCATAAGTTCGATAGTCCACGCACGGAACTGCTGGTCAGTGTCAAGAGTATCATTGGCAGCGTGTGCCATGAATTCGTTGAAATAGCGCTCGAACTCCAGGTTGAATTCGTCCTCGGGAGTGAGGAAATTGGAAAAATCAGTCATAGCTTTATCTCCTTTCAGAAAAGCTCCTTGTATACATTATAAAGCTGCTGTGCGGAAGCGTCCCAGGTAAATTTTTTTGCTCTTTCAAGTCCACGGCGGCTAAGCTCCTCTCTGAGCTGTGTATCGCTGTAAAGCCGCATAAGTCCCCCAGCGATGCTCTCCTCAGAGTAAGCGTCACATATCACAGCGCAGTCGCCTGTTACCTCCGGCAGAGAAGCCGCATCAGATGCCAGCACCGGCACTCCGCAAGCCATAGCCTCCAGAGGCGGCATACCGAATCCCTCGTAGATAGACGGAAAAACGAAAGCCACAGCGCCGCACATAAGCGGGTTCATATCCTCGGAGGGAACGTACTTTGTGAAGATGACACGTTCCTCAAGTCCAAGCTCGGTAACTTTGGCGAAAACGCTGTCATAAAGCCAGCCTTTGCCGCCTGCCAGAACCAGTTTCGGCAGACTGTCACCTGCACGCTGGGTGCAGATATGGTAAGCCTTGATAAGGCGCTCCAGGTTCTTTCTCGGCTCGATAGTGCCAAGATAGAGAAAGTAGTCGCCTTCGATGCCCAGTGACTTCTTCACCTGCGGAATACGTTCCGGCTCGGTGCATGGACGGAATTTTTCCAGGTCAACTCCGCACTGCACTACTCGTATTTTATTGCCATGCTGCGGAAAATACTTGATTATCTCGGATTTTGAGAACTCCGAGTCAGTTACGATGATGTCAGCACGCTTCATTGACTGCTTCAGACCGGAATTAAGCATATACTTAGTCCTTGCCCTTACAGTCTCCGGAAACGCCTTATACACCATGTCATGTACCGTAACAACAGTCCTGCCCTTTACTCCCGGCGGCACGATATAGTTGAAGAAGTGGGTCAGATCGTCATCTGCGCCGAAGAAGGTGCTGTACGGCACAGGCAGGAAAGTGCTTGCGGCACGGTAGATATAGCCGGAGAAATGCACCAGCCGGGTGTCGATATTATCCCCGGCGAATGGTGCTATCCTCTCCAGCTTGATATGGTCATCCTTACGGGAAAAGAAGCTGTAGGTATAGCGGTTTTCAGGGTACAGACGGGCAAGCGCCATAGTCTGTCCTGCCTCACACCAGCCAATTCCTGTCATGCGGTCACTTATAAGCGGAACTGCGTCAAATGATATATTCAAATCAGCTTCTCCCTCCGTTTATTAAAGTGCAGCAAGCTGCTGCATAAGCTGTCTGATGTATCTGTCAACGTCAGACTTTCTGAAACTGTTGAAAAATGCTGTCCTGACCGGGCTTTCAGCTATCTGCTGAGCCTGTGCAAGAGCCTGTGTCTTGCTGACCAGGTTACCTCTTACGTCTTCTGCGAGGCTGTTTATGCCTTCCAGCTTCATCAGTACCTCGCTCTTGTCATATCCAATAAATGCCCTGCGAATAATAGTCTTAGTCATGATAATTTACCCCTTTATCATTAAGCCTTTATCATTAAGGCAACACCGCACAGAGATTGTGGTGCAGATGCGCAGTCAGATTTTTCG
>CAMOEP010000323.1 GCA_946612185.1 uncultured Ruminococcus sp. | reverse complement strand
TATCGAATACCATATCCGTGGTCTGCTTGAGGCTATCGGGGAAGACCCCGACAGAGAAGGTCTGGTGGAAACTCCTGCGAGAGTTGCTGGTATGCTGGAGGAAGTGCTTGAGGGCACAAATTACACCAATCACGAGATCGCACAGATGTTCGGCAAGACCTTTACTGCCGCTGAGACAGATGCGCAGGAAGCGGTAGTAATGAAGGATATCACCGTTTTCAGCTATTGTGAGCATCACATGGCGCTTATGTATGATATGACTGTGAACGTGGGATACATTCCTCACGGCAAAGTGCTGGGACTTAGCAAGATAGCCCGTATCTGCGATATGGCAGCTAAGCGTCTGCAATTGCAGGAGCGCCTGGGCAGAGATATTGCGGAGATAATCTCCGAAGCAGCCGGGACTCCCGACGTGGGCGTAAAAATACTTGGAAGCCATAGCTGCATGACCGCAAGAGGTATCAGAAACGCTTCGTCACGCACCGAGACAAGGACTTATACCGGTCAGTTCAAGGAACGCCGTGATTTGCAGCAGCTTCTTGACTGAAAGGAGAAATTATGAAAGCACTTGTATTGTTCAGCGGCGGACTTGACAGCACTACCTGTCTCGCCCTTGCCATAAAGAAATACGGCGCAGAGAACGTTATCGCACTGTCCATTACTTATGGACAGAAGCACGACAAGGAGACAAGATGCGCTGAGAAAATAGCGGAATACTACAAAGTTCCCCTGAAACGCCTTGACCTTGCAGCGATATTTGCTGACTCTGACTGTTCGCTTCTTTCCGGCTCTGACAAGGAGATACCAAAGGAGACTTATGCCGAGCAGCTTGCAGGAAGTGAAGGCAAGCCGGTGTCAACTTATGTGCCTTTCCGCAATGGGCTGTTCCTTTCATCAGCCGCAAGCGTGGCACTTTCAAACGACTGTGGGGTCATATACTACGGCGCACACAGCGACGATGCTGCCGGAAACGCTTACCCGGATTGCAGCACCGGTTTTAACAATGCTATGAATCAGGCGATATACATTGGTTCAGGTCAGCAGCTTACCATAGAAGCACCTTTTGTGGAACTGAACAAAGCTGACGTTGTACGCATCGGCACAGAGTTGGGTGTTCCCTTTGAAATGACCTGGAGCTGCTACGAAGGCGGCGAAAAGCCCTGCGGAGTTTGCGGAACTTGCCGTGACAGAGCCGCAGCCTTTGCCGCAAATGGTCTTGTTGACCCGCTTCTGAAAGGAGAATGATATGGCAGGAAGAACTGAGATCGAGAAGGGGAGTATCACCCTCCTCGGAAACAATAATACGACCTATTCCCAGGACTACTCCCCGGAGGTTCTGGAAACTTTCCCGAATAAGCACCCGGACAGAGACTACTTTGTAAAGTTCAACTGCCCGGAATTCACCAGCCTTTGTCCTATAACCGGTCAGCCGGACTTCGCTGCAATATACATATCCTATGTTCCGGCGGAGAAAATGGTGGAGAGCAAGTCTTTGAAGCTGTACCTTTTCAGTTTCCGCAATCACGGCGATTTCCATGAGGACTGCGTGAACATAATCATGAACGACCTTATAAAGCTTATGGAGCCGAAATATATCGAGGTATGGGGAAAATTTCTCCCAAGAGGCGGCATCTCAATTGACCCCTACTGCAACTACGGTCAGCCTGGCACAAAATGGGAGCAGGTCGCCTGGGACAGACTTACCCACCACGACCTTTACCCAGAAAGTATCAATAACAGATAAGAAAAAGCATAGTCCGGACGAATTCGGACTATGCTTTTTGGCTATATACGGTTCTTTAACTCCTGTGAGAAGCCGATGAGCTGCTCCATATCAAGTGCTTCGATCCTTGAGGCTTCCGGAAGTCCCAAAGCGTTAAGAGCGTCGTATACTGGCTGTTTAGCGATGCCAAGCTGGGACGCAAGTGAGTTAGCCATAGTTTTTCTGCGCTGGGAGAATCCGCCCTTGACAACCTTGAAGAAGAACTTCTCGTCCTCCGGGTTCAGGCGGGGCGAGCCGTTCACGTCGATGCGGATAACTGCTGAGTCAACGTTCGGCGCAGGCATGAAACTTCCCCGTGATACGCCGAAAAGCTGGGTAACAGTGCCGTAGTAGTTCACTCCCACGGTTATCGCTCCCGACTCACGGCTGCCAACTTTTGCGCAAAGCCGCTGGGCTGCTTCCTTCTGAACCATGACCGTTATAGAGTCGATAGGCAGTCTGCTTTCCAGCAGCAGCATGAGGACAGGCGACGTGATATAGTATGGCAGGTTTGCGCAGACAGCCGCACGAAGTCCCTTGAATTCCTGACTGATTATAGCGTTCAGGTCAGCTTTCATAACGTCCTCGTTGAATATTTTAACGTTATCGAATTCCGCCAGAGTTTCCGCCAGAATCGGCAGAAGCCTTGTGTCGATCTCAACCGCTGCTACCTTGTCCGCCCGGAGTGCAAGTTCCTTCGTGAGAACGCCTATGCCAGTACCTATCTCAAGTACGCCATAACCGGGGCGAGCATTGCCGTTTTCGGCTATTTTAGGGCAGATATCCGGGTTGATGATGAAGTTCTGACCCAGCCCCTTTGAGAAATTGAAGCCGTGCCGTCCGAGAATTTCCCGGACGGTGCTTATGTTAGTTAAATTCATTACTTATCCACCTTATGTGTATGTTTGTCATTAAATTCGCTTTGCTTTGCATCATTTAATTTGTCCATAGATTTTACCAGATAATCAGTGGAACGGTATGCGTGCTGAAAATCCGTATCGGAGAAGTAACACTTCAGATCAATGAATTCTCCGTCGATAATTATATCCATTCCTGACATCTGCCTGCCAACGTGCTTTTTTCTGGCGTAGTCAATGTACAGATCAATCTCATGAACGTCCATTACGCCACCGATAACATTAATTTTCATAGTATACCTCCTTAAAAGTTAATAAGTGATTTAGCTGATTTACTGATTATTTGCAAGCAGTTTAACAACCGCTTCTGCGCATTTCATTCCGTCCACAGCAGCCGAAACTATGCCGCCAGCATAGCCAGCGCCCTCGCCGCAGGGAAATATTCCCCGGACTGAGACAGATTCCAGACCGGCATCACGGACTATCCGCACAGGCGAACTGCTGCGGCTTTCCACACCGGTGAGAACGGCTGACGGAGCGTCGAACCCAGGTATTTTCCTGCCCATTTCCGGTATGCCGAGGCGAAGTGTCTCGCATATGAATTCCGGCAGATACTCCTCAGGGGAAGCAGTCCGGACACCGGGGCGATAGGAAGGACTGACGTTTTGCGGTTGTTTCGTACCGCAGATGAATTCGCCTACG
>CAMOEP010000322.1 GCA_946612185.1 uncultured Ruminococcus sp. | reverse complement strand
ATGTGGGGCGGCGCTCTGCCGAACGGTTCATGGCTTATCAAGAAGATAATGCCCATTCGTGGCGAACTTTCCATACTTGCCGCAACCGTCACTCTCTCACACGCCGTAACCTACGGTATCACCTATCTGCGCACACTGAGCAACAATCTTTCCAAAGGCAGACCCTTTACCTCTGACTTTGTACTCACCTGCATCATCTGCATAGTACTTATGCTCATCATGATACCACTGACGGTCATGAGTTTCAAGGCGATTCGCAAGAAGATGAACCCCAAGCGCTGGAAGGCTATCCAGAGGACTGCCTATGTGTTCTATGCACTTATCTATGCGCATATCCTTGTGCTGTACATTCCCCAGGCGCAGAAGGGCAGAACTGAGAAGTTCGTGAGCATAATCGTGTACAGTATAGTATTCGTTGGCTACGCAATTTTCCGCCTGCGCAAGTACTACATCATGAGCAAGAAGCCGGAAGCAAAGGCAGCTTTGAACCTGGTGTGTACTGCTGCCGGAGTACTTCTTATCGGCGGAGTTTCCCTGCTTTCCTACGGCAGCGCACCTGAGCGCAAGCAGTCTGAGTCTGTAAAGGCAGTCACAGCCCAGACAACTTCCGCAGAGGAATCAGCTTCAACTACCGCAGTTTCCGGAAGTTCCGCCACAGGTTCAGCCGCTTCCACCACCACAGGCACAGGTACAGAAACTACCGCAGTTTCAAGCACCAGCGGCACCGGAAGCACAACAGCTACCGGTTCGACCACTTCCGGCATAGGCACAGAAACTACCGCTTCAGCCGCAGAGGACGAGGAAAAGAGCGAGGACGAAACGACTGCTGCTGCTGAGGAGAAGTCCGAAACTGAGGAGAAGTCCGACGAACCGGCTGCCGAGGAAAAGTCCGAGGAGACTCCGACTCCCACCGAGGCTGAACCTGCCCCTGAGCCGGAAACCGAGCCTGAGCCGGAGTACATCTACAACAACGGCACATTTGAGGGTACAGGTGAGGGCTATACCGGTTCGATACACGTTACAATAACTATCGAAAACGACGTAATTACGTCAATAAAGGGCGACCCTGAGTCCGATGATCCGGAGTACTACGACGAGGCTGAGGAATATGTTTTCGCACAGATCAAGGCGAACGGCAGCGCTGACGGCGTTGATGCCTGCTCAGGTGCGACCTACAGTTCCGAGGGACTTATCGCAGCCGCACAGCAGGCGCTTGCATCGGCAAGGAGATAAGCTTGCAAATCTGCGAAAATTGTGTTATAATAGAATAACAACACCAGAACGGAGCATTTTGTTCCGTTCTGTCTTTTGAAAGGATAATTATGGCTAAACTGAGATTTCTGCCTGTTATAGCGGCATTGTGCCTGCTTGTGTCCTGCGGCGAGAGCGAAGCTGCCCCGGATATGAGCAACGTTTCCAAGACCCGTGACCTGTTCGCAATGGATACCTACATGAACCTGAAAGCCTATGGCGACCATGCCGACGCTGCCCTTGATGCGGCGCAGCAGCGAATTATCGCCCTTGAGGACACTCTTTCAGTCACCAAAGAAAGCAGCGATGTTTCCCGGATAAATTCCTCCGCCGGAACTCCCG
This sequence comes from uncultured Ruminococcus sp., assembly GCA_946612185.1. Lineage (GTDB taxonomy): Bacteria > Bacillota > Clostridia > Oscillospirales > Ruminococcaceae > Ruminococcus. Next base: position 1,735 of record CAMOEP010000322.1, on the reverse strand, counting down.
TGGACGTAAGCGAAGATACCGCCGCTATTATCGCTGCCGGACTGGAATACGGCGGGCGGACTGGCGGCTGTCTGGACATTACCCTGTACCCGGTTCTGCGTGCGTGGGGATTTACTACCGGTGACTACCGTATCCCTGCCCCGTCAGAACTTTCGGCGCTTCTGGAAAACGTGGATTACTCGAAAGTCACCCTGGAAGGCGACAGCGTTACGATACCGGAGGGCAGCAGCATCGACCTTGGCGCACTTGCAAAAGGATTCACCAGTGACAGCGTAATGGATATATTTGCGGAAAACGGCGTAACATCGGGAATTATCAGCCTTGGCGGAAACGTTCAGGCGCTTGGTACTAAGCCGGACGGCTCGCCCTGGAAGGTGGCAGTCCGTGACCCGTTCAGCACGACCAGGGATATGTGCGTTGTCAGCATCGAGGACAAGGCGGTCATCACTTCCGGCAACTACGAGCGCTTTTTCACCGGCGAGGACGGCAGAAATTACTGGCATATCATGGACGCTTCCGACGGTTATCCGGCGGACAACGGGCTTGTGTCGGTGACGGTCATCGGTGACAGCGGACTGGAGTGCGATGCGCTATCGACGGCTCTTTTCGTAGCCGGAAAGGACAGCGCTTGCGACTACTGGAAAAGTCACCCTGATATCGACCTTATCCTTGTTACCGACCAGAGCGAGATACTGTATACTCCCGGAATTGCGGACACTTTCCAGAACGTGAGCAAGATGAAAGCGGAGGTGATGGACGGTGACTAAAGGCGTAAAGATAAGCCTTGCAGTCCTTGCGGTCATACTTATGGGAGCAGTGGTATGTGCAGCGATCATGAACCGACCGGCGGAAAGCACCTGGGTGAGCATAATCCAGGACGGCGAGGAGATATACCGCCTTGACCTTGCCAATGAACCGGACAGGGAGATACGCATAGACTACCCCGGCGGCGGATACAATATCGTCACCATATCCGGCGGAAGTATCAGCATAACCGAAGCGGACTGCGCCGACCATACCTGTATTAGGACTGGCGCTTTGCGAGGGGAGAGCGTACCGATAGTGTGCCTGCCGCATAAGCTGATAGTGCGGTATTCTGACAGTGGGGCAGGTGAGTGACATGAAAACAAAACGGCTTGCGGAGCTTTCCATACTCACAGCGGCGGCGCTCATCATGTTCATAATTGAACTGCGGCTGCCTGACCTTTCAGCGATCCCCGGCGTAAAGCTGGGACTTGCCAACATTGTAACGGTGTATTCAGTTTACCGGTTCAGCGGCAGGGAAGTGTTCCTTGTGGTGCTAACCAGAGTGATACTGGGCGGAATATTCAGCGGAAACGTGTCCGCAATGATATACAGCTTTGCCGGGGCGATGCTTTGCCTTTTGGGAATGATTCTCCTGAAACGGGTCATACCCCAGAACTACCTCTGGCTATGCAGCATCTTCGGAGCGCTTCTCCACAACACCGGGCAGATACTTGTGGCGGCGGTGATAATGCGGTCTGCGGCGGTATTTGCTCATTACCCAATGCTTCTGATAGCCGGAACTATCGCCGGACTGTTCACAGGCATCTGCGCACAAGTGCTGCTGAAACGGCTTAGCAAGTATCCCCTTTTTAAATAGTATACCTAAAGGTAAACAAAGAGGGCAGGGAACTTTTGGTTCTCTGCCCTCTCTGTTTTTTATGTTAGGGATGAATCAAGCTGATGAAACTTGTCACATTGAAGATTACTG
>CAMOEP010000321.1 GCA_946612185.1 uncultured Ruminococcus sp. | reverse complement strand
AATCTGGAAGTTTTAGGAAGGGGGCTTGGGGGATAACCCTTTTTCAAAAGGGTTTCCCCCAAGAAACAGTCGCAAAAGCAGGCATTAGTCACCGAATGAAACGCCGATGTCACGGGCGGCGATAACGAGGTGGTTTTCGGTGTCAACGAACTTTGTCTTGCCGGCGATATCCTCCAGTTTGTTGGAAGTGATCTTGTTGCCGATCTTAGCAACGGTTCTGCCGTACTTCTCCTTAGCAATGAGGTAAGCGGCATGAACGCCGAACTGTGTTGAGAGGATTCTGTCGTAAGCACTGGGAGCGCCGCCTCTGAGCATATGTCCGGGAACGCATACTCTTGCCTCGATGCCGGTATTAGCCTGTATCTGAGCAGCGATCCTGCCGGTAGCTGTGATTATACCAGCCTCAGTACGCTTCTTGACACGCTCTTTCTTCTTCATCTGAGCCTCATTGATATCGAAAGCACCCTCGGCAACAGCCAGTATGGAGAAAGTCTTACCGGAAGCGCTTCTTGCCATAACAGCTTCACAAACTTTGTCAATGTCGTAGGGTATCTCAGGGATGATGATTATATCAGCGCCGCCGGCGATACCTGCATTGAGGGTCAGCCAGCCAGCCTTATTGCCCATTATCTCGCAAACGAGTATACGGGAATGGCTTGCAGCAGTGGTGTGGAGGCGGTCGATAACGTCGGTAGCGATATCAACAGCGGTATGGAAGCCGAAAGTTACGTCAGTACCGTAGATATCATTGTCGATAGTCTTAGGCAGACCGATAACGTTCAGACCCTCATCAGCCAGGAGTTTAGAAGTCTTGTGAGTTCCGTTGCCGCCGAGAGTGAGCAGGCAGTCCAGCTTCTGCTTCTTGTAAGTCTCCTTCATATTCTTTACCTTGTCGATATTGTCCTCGCCGATGACCTGCATCATCTTGAATGGCTGGCGCTTAGTACCGAAGATAGTTCCGCCCTGAGTGAGGATACCCGAAAAGGCAGAGGGGGACATATCCTTGCACAGGTTGTTGATAAGACCGTAGTAGCCGTTTGAGATGCCGACTATTTCGATATTCTCCTCACCGAAGCGCTCATAGCAGGCTTTAGCCACGCCACGGATAGTAGCGTTAAGACCGGGGCAGTCGCCGCCGCTGGTAAGGATTCCGATTCTTCTTTTCATGGTATATACCTCCATTTTGTTAAATTTATACACGAATTAGTTAGATGCCGAAACCGCCGCATCGTCATTTGCAAGTACAGCATCTATTGCGATGACCACGGCCAGTGCCATAAGTGCGTCCTCCGGGTCGGATACGTTTATTTCGTAACTGTCGCCCCAGGAAAACCATGCTTTGCTTATTTTTGCAACAGCCCTGCCGCTGCGGGTTATGGAATAGTTATGCTCAGTGAACGAGCCGTTAACTTCCCAGTCGATGTCGCTTACGATGTAATATGGCTTAAAAAGGGTCAGCTTTCTGACTATTTCCACATCGCCCATACCGCTGATACTTATGGTGAACTTAGGCAGGAAAGTGAGCAGCTTTTGCTTTACGAGAGCAGCTTCTCTGCCGGAATTATCAAGGATATGCAGGCGTTTTCCCAGTGAGATAAGTTCGCCGGAAACACTGTAAACATCTCTGCCGAACTCGTCCCTGACGGTAAAGCGGTCACGGAATGAAAAGACTTTTTGTTTGATGTAAAGCTTCATATACTACCTCATGAGAATATAGCGAACAGCTTTTCCAGTTCCTCAGCGGGCATAGGCTTGCCGTAGAGGTAGCCCTGACCGTAGTCACAGCCAGCTTCTCTGAGGATAGCTTCATGTTCCTTGCTTTCGATACCCTCAGCGATAGTTTCGATCTTCTTGGACTTAGCGATCCTGATTACTGAGGAAACTATCTCAAAGGCGAAGGCATCGTTCTGGATATCGGTAATGAAAGAGCGATCGAGTTTCAGCAGGGTAATGGGGAGTATCTGCAAGTAGCTGAGAGAGGAGTAGCCTGTACCGAAGTCGTCCATAGCCAGTTTTACACCAAGTTCACGGAGCTTGTTCATCTGGTTTACAGCGAAGTCGATATCGCTGAGGGCGAGAGTTTCGGTAAGTTCCACTTCCAGCCATTCAGCGGAAAGGCGCTCACGCTTGAGAACGTCGTTGACTTTTTCCTTCAGGTCAGGCTGGTAGAAGTCGGAGGAGGTGAAATTGATAGACATGACTATCTTAGGATAGCCCATATCCTGCCAGGACTTATTCTGGCGGCAGCCCTCAAAGAGAACGTAGTCGCTGATTTTTGCGATAAGTCCGGACTTTTCTGCGATCGGCACGAAAACGTTTGGAGTAATGATAGTGCCGTCGGGTTTTATCCAGCGGATAAGTGCTTCAACGCCCATGATCCTGCCGGTTTTCAGGTTTATCTTAGGCTGATAGAAAAGCTTGAGTTCATCGTTTTCGATAGCCATAGCAAGGGCTTTTTCAAGTTCGTTCTGACCGATGATAGAGTCGTGCATACTTGGTTCGTAGGCACAGATGCTATTTGACACGCCGCTGTTGGATTTCAGGGCGAATTCGGAATGTTCAAGTACATCAAGGAAGGAGTTGCCGTCGTCGGGCATTTTTGAGTATCCGACGGAGCAGCTAAGGTTTACGGTGCTGAAATCATCAACAGCCAGCTTAGCAAATTCCTCCTGTATCTCTCTTGCGGTACGTTCCGGCAGGCTGTCGCCGGCGTAGTCACGGATAATTATAGCGAAGTTGTCACCGCTTATTCTTGCAGCGATACCGCTGAAATTGGGGTGCTTGTACACCTGTTTCTGGAGTATCTGGGCGAAGGCACGGAGTATCTCGTTACCGTTTGAGTAGCCGCAGGTATCGTTGATGATATGGAAGCGGTCGATATCCAGGACTATTACCCAGTAAGCGTACCCCAGGGGGCGGCAGTAGTCATAGGTATCCTGACCCAGTTCCATAAGGCGGTTGCGGTTTGAGATGCCGGTTATTTCGTCATTATACGCCAGACGTTCGATGAGTTCGTCCTTGGCGTGTTCCTCGTTGATATCCATGATAGCGCCGCCGAAAAGGGCGAGGGTATTGCCGGTAGCCTTGATAGCCTTATAGCGGAAGGAGTACCAGCGGTAGCTTGAATCCGAGGTTATAGAGCCGAGAGGACGCATACGCAGTTCGATGTTGCGCACTTCGCTTGTCTCGTTCTCAGTGGACTTACAGGCACTATCGAACTGGAGGAGGTTGTGAGGGTGTACCAGCGAGCGGAGAGTAGCGATATCCACGCTGCTTCCGGTCAGGTTGAACATACGGATAGTCTCCGAAGAAGCGGCGAACTTCTTGCGGTCGGTACTCAT
>CAMOEP010000320.1 GCA_946612185.1 uncultured Ruminococcus sp. | reverse complement strand
TTATGTCAAAACAATACTGGAAAGGCAGCGCCCTGCTTGCGCCTGTTCCTGCCGCCCTCGTCACCTGCGGAACTATCGAAAAGCCCAACGTCCTGACTATCGGCTGGACTGGCATAGTCTGCACACGTCCGCCTATGACCTATATATCCGTCCGCCCGGAACGTTTCTCACACGATATTATAAAGGAGTCCGGCGAGTTCGTCATAAACCTGACTACCTCCGCAATGGTCAAGGAAACCGACTTCTGCGGCGTGAAAAGCGGCAGAGATACCGACAAATTCACCTCCTGCGGATTCACTCCTGCTCCGGCTAAGAACGTTTCTGCGCCGATCATCGAGGAATGTCCGGTCAGTCTGGAGTGCCGTGTCACGGAAAGCAAGCTTCTCGGCTCGCATACCATGTTCCTGGCGGAAATAGTGGGAGTTATCGCAGATGAAAAATATATTGACAGCAAAGGTAAACTGAATTTACAGCAATGTGGTCTTGCCGCCTATGCCCACGGCGAATACTTCGCTCTCGGCAGAAAACTGGGAGATTTCGGCTTCTCAGTCCGCAAAAGGAAAAAGAGGAACAGGAAATGAAACGGCGCTTCACGATAGACGTTTATAACGTATCATGGTTTATTTTTTGGTCATTCGTGGCGGTAATTGCGGCTCTCCTGCTCTACTTTATCGCTGCTGTCACAGACCTTAGCTGCCGTGATTACGTCATAGACGGTGTTTGCGAAGAACGTGGTGTCGGCATAACTATGTCAAGTATAATCGACTATGACGAACTTCCCCGTTACTACCGCAAGCGCATCACCGAGGAGGAATGGAACGATACCTCTGACGAGGGAAAATTACACCTTGCAAGGGTCGTCAGCGACATTCCCCTGCCCTCACATATGCCTCCTATGACCCATTCCACCTCCGAAAACCGCTACCCGGAATACATAAGATACCTCACCGTCGATGACACCAACTACCTTATCAGCTACACCCTTTACTTCTCCCCCTGGAGGATAAGCGGATACTCCGTCGAGGGCATAAGCGCCTGCGTTTATGATTATTGAGCGGTCAGCTCGCAATATCCTCAATGAACCGGTTCAGTTCGTACTCTGTCTCCACGGTTATCCCCTCACGAAGCTGTTCACGGTCAAACTCCGGCATCAGGCTAACGTCATAGCTGATTATCCGGAAAGGCTGGCTGCTTTCCCCGGCGAATACCCCTATCCTGCCGTTGTATTCCCGGACGGTGTAACCGGTCTTTACCGCCATTTCCGGTACTGACATCTTCGCCGCCACCTTCTGCCTGTGCAGAGATTGACCCAATGTACATATCACTATGAACCCCGATACAGTCAGGGCGGTCATAAGTGTGAAGTACACCCTCTTGTCTATTGCTCGTAACATACAGATCACTCCTTATCAAAATTTCTGTCCTTATTCTTCCCGATTTTTGCTAAATTAAACAAATATAAAAAATAACTTTACAAAGAGGAAATTAGATGCTATAATGATATTATGTATATTTACGCATAGATTCAGAAAGGAGACTATTTAATAAAATGGCTAAAGGCAACCAAAACAGTCAAACGCCAAAGAAGAAGAAAAAGAAGAAGAATATATTTCTTGTAATACTGAAAAAATTCTTCATGGTAATCGCCACTACCCTGCTCTCTTTGTTCCTTGTTATGGTCATTACCGGCACTATAGTCGCTACGGCGCTTACGGTGTACGTTCTTGACTTTATGGAGGACTCCACCAGCATCACGCTGCAAGAGCTTGAGTCGGGAAGCGATACCTACTTCTACGGCACTGAGACTGACGAAAACGGCGAGGCTCAGCTTAAAGTCCTCAAAAAGATCAAGGTGGACGTTCAGCGTATCCCCGTCACTATCGACAAGATCCCCCAGCACGTCCGCAACGCTTTCGTCTACACCGAGGACGAGCGTTTCTACACCCACGACGGTGTTGACTACAAGCGTACATTTTCAGCTTTCCTGAATATGTTCCTCCACTTCTACAACACTGACCAGGGTGGTTCGACTATCACTCAGCAGCTTATCAAAAACCTTACCGGCGATGATGAACATTCGCCTCAGCGTAAGATCCGTGAGATATTCTCCGCTATGCAGCTCGAAAAGACTTACTCCAAGGACGAGATCCTGGAGGAGTATCTCAACTACATCGGCTTCGGCGGCCCTATCAACGGCATACAGCTTGCGGCTACACGTTACTTCGGTAAGAGCGTCGAGGAACTGACTGTTCCGGAAGCTGCTGTTCTGGCTGCTATCCCTCAGTCACCTGAGTGGTACGGCCCGTTCGTCGAGTATGAGGACGACGAGGGCAGGATCACCCGTGACGGTAAAGCTAATAACAAGACCCGTCAGCAGTACGTTCTCTGGCAGCTTTACAAGAACGGCGCTATCACCTACGACGAGTATCAGGAATACCTGAACACCGATATCCTCTACACCGATTCCGAGGAGTATAAGAAACTCCACCCGGAGATCGACCTGGAGGAAATGGAACAGTCCCAGCAGACTTACACCTGGGAAGTGGACGCTATGATGTATGAGGCTGCCGGATACCTTATGGAGCAGTACAACATCGACCAGGAAGAAGCTATCAAGCGTATCAACAAGGGCGGCTTCCGCATCTACTCCACTATCGACGAGCCGATGCAGTCCTACGTCGAGGAGAAAATGCTTGATATCAACAACATTGTTGACGAGTGGTCTGTAAAGAAATGGGTAGACCTTGACGGCGACGGCGAAGCTGAGGAACAGCTCCCTCATATCGCTTTCGTTGCTCTCAGATACGACGGCTCAGTTATGTGCCAGGTAGGTAATCTGGGCGAAAAGGTCGGCGCTCTCGGTACAAGCTACGCTATCACAGAACCCCGTCAGATAGGTTCTACCATGAAGCCTATATCCACTTACGGTCTGGCGCTGGAAACCGACTATATCCACTGGGGCTCAGTCTTTAAGGACGAAGCTATCATGGAAGTTGACGGTAAGCCCTGGCCTACTAACTACTCCACTGACTCAAATACCTCTATTTCTCACGCTTACCACAATATCTACTACTTCCTTGAAAAGTCATTCAATACCGTTCCTGCTCAGCTCTGCCGTGACCTTACTATTGATAAGGTATGGGAATTCTGTACAGAGAAAATGGGTATGAAACTGGACGAGAACGATAAGGGTTATTCACCTCTGTCAGTTGGTTCTCTTACCTGGGGTATCACCCTCGAAAACCTTGTAAACGCTTATATCCCCTACGGCAACCAGGGTATCTACAACGAAGCCCACATCGTTTCCCGTATCGAGGACGCTAACCACAAGGTCATCTACTCCAA
>CAMOEP010000319.1 GCA_946612185.1 uncultured Ruminococcus sp. | reverse complement strand
ACGGCGTAGGCCCTCACACTATCAGCGTACCCCGTGTTAAGAGAGCAAGCGACATTGACCCCAGCGTTTTCGATAATGGCATCGACGACGACACATTCGCAAAGATAATCGCCTGCATAAGAATAGCCGTTCCCTACACTGGCATGATAATCTCCACCCGTGAGAATGAAAGCTGCCGTGACAAGGTTCTGGGACTTGGTATCTCTCAGATCTCCGGCGGTTCAAGAACTTCCGTAGGCGGTTACGCTGGCTACTCCGCAGATGAGCGTCCTCACGACACAGAGCAGTTCGACGTATCCGACCAGCGTTCACTGGACGAGGTAGTCAAGTGGCTCATGGAAGGCGGATATATCCCCTCATTCTGCACAGCCTGCTACCGTGAGGGACGTACCGGCGACCGTTTCATGGCACTTTGCAAGGTTGGACAGATACAGAACTGCTGTCACCCCAATGCGCTCATGACACTCCAGGAGTACCTGACAGACTACGCTTCACCGGAGACAAAGGCAGTAGGCGAGGCACTTATCCAGCGTGAGATACAGAAAGTTCCCGATGAGAAGCGCCGTGCAAGGGCTATCGAGTACCTTGATGAAATAAAGAACGGCGGCAAGAGGGATTTCCGTTTCTGAGACAATTTTCACCTGATACCCTTGATTTGTTAATAAATATGTGATATAATAGGATAAAATATTACATCAAAAGGGGTGTCTACTATGTGTAAATCAAAATATATAATTGCCTTAATTTGGACTATTTGTTGCACATTTTATGGTTGTTCAAATACTGATATTTCAAGCAATAGTGATACTTATAGTAATAGTGAAGAAAATATTTCTACAACATCCAGTACTATAACCGATGTTAATGATGTTATATCTTCTGACTTAACAACGGAAACTGTAACATCCAAAGTTGAAGTGACTGATGCAGTTGAAACTACAACTACAGTTTCATATACAAGTACAAATGAAACTACATCAACGTTTACTACCACTACCATAATAACAGAAGAGGAGTCTATAGGTAATACAGATGAATCAACTGCTGTAGATACTAATTCAAATGAGATAATAACAGCTGATAATTTATTTAAAATTGTGAAATTTGGTAATTATGGTGGCGAGAATATAGAATGGTATATGCTCGATGAAAGTGAAAACAACGTGTTACTTCTAAGTAAATATATTATCGACTATAAACCATTCAATGATGACGGTCATGTAATTGCTAAAGATACTGATTGGGAAAACAGCTCGCTTCGTTCATGGCTTAATAACGAGTTTATAGATGAAGCCTTTACAAATCAGGAACAAGCGTATTTAATATGTACAAATGTACAAGATTACAAATCAGATCAAAAACTTGGTAATATTGTTGAAGATAGAGTGTTTTTGTTTAGTCGTGAACAACTTCTATATTATACAAGCAAGCCATTGAATATGGCTACATTAACTGAATATGCTTCAAATCGGTCTAAATATACTTCTGAATACTGGTGGTTGCTTGATTCGTATTGTAATGATTTGTATAAGTATAATGTAACTCCAGATGGTTTTGTTAAGGGTGGACCTCGTGTCAATGAAGATAATGGAGTTAGACCTGCTGTTTGGATTTCAAGTGATTATTTTAATGATTTATAAGTTGAACATGTGCAATTTTCACCTGATACCCTTGATTTGTTAATAAATATGTGATATAATAGGATAAAATATTACATCAAAAGGGGTGTCTACTATGTTCGATCTTCTCACATTGGCTGCGGCTATACCGGCTACCGGCGACAGCTTCCCTGTGAAACTGCTGCTTATTATTGTGGGAGTGGCGGCTGCTATCGCAATAGTTACCGCTGTTATCTCCGGCAAGAAGAACGATGACGATAAATAAACTTTGCAGCACCTTCGCAGTATTACGGAGGTGCTGTACCTTTTAAATAGGCTTATACAGAGAAACAATTGTGAAAAATCAATGCAAATCGTGTAAAACTGTTACAAAATTTCGTCACACACGTCGCCGTGTAACTCTTGCATATTTCCGGGAATCATGGTATAATTATAAGGCAATTCGCACGCAGGTCTTTTGATGACGGGTGCGCCAGTTCGGGCGTTGTCAGCAAGCGAGGGTCTGCGGAGGATTAATTAACCATATTTTTAAGGAGGACTACACAATGGCAGTAGTTTCAATGAAGCAGCTCCTTGAGGCTGGCGTTCACTTCGGACACCAGACAAGACGCTGGAACCCCAAAATGGCACCCTACATCTTCACAGAGAGAAATGGCATCTATATCATCGATCTCCAGAAGACAGTCAAGAAGCTTGAGGAAGCTTACCTCTTTGTTCGTGATCTTTCCGCTCAGGGCGGCGAGGTTCTCTTCGTTGGTACAAAGAAGCAGGCTGGCGATTCCGTTAAGGAAGAAGCTACAAGAGCTGGCGCTCACTATGTAAACGCAAGATGGCTGGGCGGTATGCTCACTAACTTCAAGACTATCCAGACAAGAATCAAGAGACTTGAGCAGCTCCACACAATGGCTGAGGATGGCACTTTCGACCTCCTGCCTAAGAAGGAAGTTGTTAAGCTGAACCTTGAGATCGAGAAGCTTGAAAAGTTCCTCGGCGGTATCAAGACAATGAAGAAGCTTCCCGCTGCACTCTTCATCGTTGACCCCCGCAAGGAAAAGATCGCTGTTGCTGAGGCTAAGAAGCTTGGTATCCCGATCGTTGCTATCGTAGATACAAACTGCGATCCTGACGAGGTTGATTATGTTATCCCCGGTAACGATGACGCTATTAGAGCAGTAAAGCTGATCGCTGGTACTGTTGCTAACGCTATTATCGAGGGCAGACAGGGCAGCGACGCTGAGCAGGCTGAGGCTGCTGAGGCTGAGGCAGAGGCTGACGCTGAATAATCATACATGAATTTCAGGCTGCTGTCGGCGTAAGAACGGGCAGCAGCCATTTTCGTTAAATAACTTTATATACAGGAGGTAATTACAATGGGTAAGGTATCCGTTGCAGAGATCAAGGAACTGATGAAGTCCACAGGCGTTGGTATGATGGACTGTAAGAAGGCTCTCGAAGCTAATGACGGTGATATGGACAAGGCTATCGAGTTCCTGAGAGAAAAAGGTCTTGCTACACAGGCTAAGAAGAGCGGCAGAGCTGCTGCTGAGGGCGTAGTTGCTGCTGTTGTTCAGGGCAATACCGGCGTTCTTCTCGAAGTAAACACTGAGACAGACTTCGCTGCTAACACAGACGATATCAGAAACTTCGTTGCTAACGTTGCTCAGACAATCATCGACAAGAACCCTGCTGACGTTGAGGCTCTCAAGAACGAGGCTATCGCAAACGGCACAGGTACAGT
>CAMOEP010000318.1 GCA_946612185.1 uncultured Ruminococcus sp. | reverse complement strand
CTCGGTACAAGAACCTAAATCTTGCGTGTCTGCCAATTTCACCACACCCGCATATAATGCCGGACGATGCCGGCTTTAAAATAGTATCTTTACGATCAGTTTTATTACGATAATAACGGCGGTAAGCCCCATAAGGAGATAAAGTGCTACGAAAGAAAAAGCAAAGAAAAAGCTTGCTGCGTACACTACAAGCATTGCTGCGGCGCAAAGTATCAGCAGCTTCATCAATACCTTAGCCAGCTTGCTTTCGCCTTTTCCGGTAAGTGAACTTATCAGTGATAGACCGACTATCAGAATTATCAGGAATTTCAGAGACATCAGGCAGCTTCTTTCAACTTAATATCTGCTGACAGCCGGAGCGACCGTCAGCAGAACCATATTTACTTATTCTCAGACTCAGCGGCATTTTCTGACTCAGCGTTTTCCTTGCTTTCATCAGCGGCAGCCACCTGTTCAGCAGCTTTAGCGGCTTCCTCAGCAGCCTTTGCGGCGTCAGCCAGATCATCGGAAACAGGCGCAGCAGGTGCGGGCTTGGGAGCTTCCTTTGCAGGCTCAGGCTTTTTCTCCTCAGCCTTCCTGGGAGCAGCAGGCTTCTTGTCAGCAACGTTCTCCTCCTGCTTCTCAGCGATATCGCCGGCAGACTCCATATAGATGTCCTCGTCAGCAAGACTTCCAACGAAATTGAGCTGTTTTACAGGGATACGCTTGAGGGGAGAGTATATGAATTTACTGCATGAGTAGTTACAATCGACCATACCGCGTTTTTCGCACAGTACCTTATTTCCTTCCTTGGTACGTCTGCCGAACTGGCAGTAGTCACATTTAGGGTCGATGTGTTTATCAAAGTATTTTCCGCCCTTAAAAAGAGAGAATAAATCCATGGTTATCACCTCGAAAATAAATCTATTATCAATTATAACATAAAAATTCGCATTTGTCCAGTACTTTTTGAAAAATATTTCATTTGGATTAAAAGAAATTACTGGGAGCAAATTCGCTGAAAAATGGGATAATTGCTGAATATGTAGAAATTGTATATAATTAGTTGGTGCTAACAAGAAAAATTGTCATATAGTTGACAATCTTGCTTGCCTATGGTATAATAATTCTGCGGTCAGGTGGATTTATTCATCTGTCGGCTTCTCACATCAGATGTTTTCGGGCAGCAGGGCTTCGGCTGAGGCGGTTTCTCTGTTTTCGGAAAGCGGCTACGTTATATTATTTAGCTGTTTCTTGGTCTGCCCACGGGCGGACTTTTTTTATTGCTATGGATTGTAAGACACGGTTTCCGATATTTCTGGTTCACGGCATGGGTTTCCGTGACGGCGTTCCCGGCTACTGGGGGCGAATACCTGAATATCTGCGCAAAGGCGGTGCAGTTGTTGGCTTCGGCGGACAGGACGCAAATGCGTCGATCGAGATCAACGCAAAGATGCTCATGGTGAGTCTGGATAAGTTTCTGGCGGACACCGGGGCAGATAAGGTGAACGTTATCGCTCATTCAAAGGGCGGACTGGAAATGCGCAGGCTTATCTCCGGAATGGGCTATGCTGACTGTATCGCATCGCTCACTACTATAAGCACTCCCCACGGCGGAAGTGCGGCTATGGATAAGGTGATGAAGCTGGGAGTGCTGCTGAATATCGGTTGTAAGATAACGGACGTTATAAAACGCATCGGCGGCGATATTTCCCCGGATACGCTAAGCTGTCTGCGGTCATTCACGACTGAGTATATGCGCAGTTTTGATAAGGAAAACCCCGATGTTCCTGGGATACTTTACCAGAGCGCCGGATTTCTTATGAAAGGGGCGCTGAGTGATGTTTTCATGTGGTTTCCCTACGTCGGCGTAAAGGTGCTGACCGGGCATCAAAGCGACGGATTTCTTGCGCCGGAGGAGGTAATGCACGGGTATTTTCTCGGCACATTCACCGGAAAGGGATGGCGTGGAGTTTCCCACTGTGATGAGGTGGATATGCGGCGCACACGGCTTGCACTGGTGCAGACTGACGGGGAGAAAGAGTACCCGGACATTACTGAATTTTATGGTGCGCTTGTCAGGGAACTGGCAGGGCGTGGACTTTGACGGAGGTGACGAAGTTGGACGAAAAGCGGATAGCCGTGGTTGCGATCGTGATAGACGAGCAGTCAGCGGCAGTTGAGGTTAACAATGTGCTTCATGAGCGTAATGATATTATCATAGGCAGAATGGGGCTGCCGTACCGGGAAAGGGGAATATCCCTTATTTCCGTGGCGGTGGACGCAAGTCCTGATGATATAAGCAGTCTCACCGGACGGCTTGGACGCATTGAAGGCGTTTCCGTCAAAGCAGCAATCTCTAAAAAATAGATATAATGCGTAATTTAATGTATTCGCTGCGCTCATGAATTATAATAGTATGGACTGCGGCGTTAAATGTCCGCAACGGAAAAAATCGGACGTAATTACGAATTACGAATTGAAATATGGAGGTATTTTTTATGTACGATATGAGATCATTAAAGGCTGAGGAATTTATAAACGACGAGGAGATACTCGCTACCCTCGAATATGCCGAGCAGAACAAGCATAACAAGGCTCTCATCGAGGAAATACTCGAAAAGGCTCGCCCGAAAAAGACCGGCAGAGGCGTTGAATGTGCAGGTCTTTCCCACCGTGACGCAAGCGTTCTCCTTGCCTGCGACCTGCCGGAAATGACCGAGAAGATCTACTCCCTGGCAAGAGAGATAAAGGAGGCTTTCTACGGCGACAGAATCGTTATGTTCGCTCCCCTCTACCTCTCAAACTACTGCGTTAACCAGTGCGTTTACTGCCCCTACCACCTGAAGAACAAGGAGATCCCCAGAAAGAAGCTGACTCAGGAGGAGATCCGCCAGGAAGTTATCGCACTTCAGGATATGGGTCATAAGCGCCTTGCTATCGAAAGCGGCGAAGACCCGGTAAATAACCCTATCGAGTACATTCTGGAATGTATCAAGACTATCTACTCTATCAAGCATAAGAACGGCGCTATCAGACGTGTAAATGTCAACATTGCCGCTACAACTGTTGAAAACTACCGCAAGCTTCACGATGCCGGAATCGGTACTTATATCCTTTTCCAGGAAACTTACCACAAGGAAAGCTATGAGGTTCTCCACCCGGCTGGCCCTAAGCACGACTACGCTTACCACACCGAGGCTATGGACAGAGCTATGGAAGGCGGAATCGACGACGTTGGTCTTGGTGTACTCTTTGGTCTGGACAAGTACAAGTATGAGTTCGCAGGACTTCTCATGCACGCTGAGCATCTGGAAGCAGTTCACGGCGTAGGCCCTCACACTATCAGCGTACCCCGTGTTAAGAGAGCAAGCGACAT
>CAMOEP010000317.1 GCA_946612185.1 uncultured Ruminococcus sp. | reverse complement strand
ATTCGCAGACTATGTCGTTTGTTATGGCATATACAGCAGGGGAGTCGCCGGAATATATCGGCACTTACTACCAGGAAGGCTGGTATTCCGATGTACGCATTGCCCCGGACGGTTATATGTACCTGTGTACTAATTACTCCTCCGACTATTTTGAAAGCCTTGATGATGACAGAGACATTAAACACTATATCCCGGCTTGCGGCTGTGAGAGCATTGAATGCCTGCCGGCTGAGGACATCTTCATGCCGGAGGAATCGGCACAGGGGTACGGATACCTCAATTACTCCATTATCGGAAGCATTGACCTGAATGATTCAGGAAAGCTGGGTGAGATCAATACCAAGGCTATGGCAGGCTTCTCCGGTCAGCTATACGCCTCCCAGGACAACATCTACCTTGCACAGGGCTACAACGAGACTACCATTACCCGTGTATCTGTCGGCGGCGGAAACATCGAACCGGCTGCTTCTGCCAAGGTAAATGGATATGTCCGTGACCAGTTCTCAATGAGTGAGTATGACGGCTATTTCCGAATTGCCACAACTTCCGAGGAATGGAACAGATATGGCATTATCGGTGATATTATCGGTGCAGACGGCTATAGCGCCGATAACTATGTTTATGTACTCGACCTTGACCTTGTGGAAGTGGGCGAGATAAGCGGTTTCGGCAAGGACGAGACTATAAAGTCGGTGAACTTCCAGGGCGATATGGCTTATGTCGTTACCTACGAACAGACTGACCCGCTTTTCGCTATCGACCTTACCGACCCTTCGTCACCGGTGATACTTGATGAACTGAAGATAAACGGCTACAGCACTTATATGCAGAAGTGGAGCGATGACCTGCTTCTGGGATTCGGTGTAAATGCAGACGATAACGGCATCGAAACTGGTATCAAGGTGACTATGTTCGATAACTCCGACCCCACTGACCTGAAAGCTGTCGCAACCTATACCATTGACAACAGTGATGACAATTTCTGGATCTATTCCGAGGGTGTATGGGACAGAAAGGCTGTTATGATAGCCCCGGAAAAGGAAATAGTCGGCTTCCCCATAAACTACAGCGGCAGTACCGATAATGGCTGGGAGTATCGCTGTGAGTACGATTTCCTGCGCTATGATGAGGATTCACAGGAATTTGTCCCTATTGGCGCTATAGAGGGCGACAGTCAGGACAATAATGATTCTTCATTCAGGCGTGCTGTCTACATTGGTGACTATGTTTATGTCCTTTCAGGCGGCAGGTTCGTCGCTGCTGATATTGAGACTATCACCCAGACAGATATAGTTCACTTCGCTATGGGATAATGATAAAGTGCCAATTTTTGGTAAACTCTGTTTTGCACATTTGCTAAAAGCATTATGAAAAAGTCAATAAAGATCATCTGTGAAAAACTTGACAAAGAGATTATAATGTGCTACAATTAAATTGTTTTTGAATAAATTAAAAATTGTAAATGGAGGATTACCATGGAAAACAAAAACGGAAAACTGCTCTCTATAGCACTTGCAGCAGTTCTGTCAGTGTCACTGACAGCTTGCGGCGGCAATAGCAGCAGTGAGGAGACAACTGAGGAGAATACAACCGCTGCAACCGAGGCAGAGACAACAGAGGAGTCCACTGAGGAAGAAACAGAAGAAGCTACAGATGAGGCAACTGAGGCTACTGAGGAAGCTACTGAGGAGGAAGAACCCGCAGCAGATGCAAAACCCGCTTCCGAGATAATCGCTGAGATGCCCAAGGCTGAGGCAAAGAGCGCTTCCCTTAAAGAAGTAGGCAAGCTTGAGGGAGAAGATATTGACAACTATGATGTGTTCCTTTACAAGGAGATCAGCGAGGAGGAGATACAGTGCCTTGACTACACAGGCAAGCCCCTGCTTGACGGCAAGGTTGACTATGTTGATGCCCTGGGCGATACTGGTCTGTATGTTTACTATGTAGTTCCGGACGGTGACATCTCTTACTGCGGACTTATGGACGCAGAGGGAAACGTTATTCTCAGCGCTGATGAAAAAGTCGGCACTTTCGATGCTGTTGACGACCGCTTTGTAAAGGCATACTTTCCTGAAGCTGTTACAACTGACAGAGATAACGCTATCTACTATTCCACCAGCAGAATGTTCAGCGTTGACGTTGGCGAAGACGATGTTATGTATTCCGGTACTGTAAAGCTGTATGATACAAAGGAGCATAAGTTCCTTGAGAACACAGCACAGAAGTCTGATCCCAACTACAAGATCGGCGATGAGATCATCACATTCTACAATGATGATTCAGAAACCGTTGCACTTACTATTGATGACAAGCTGATCGACCTGGGCGACAAGAGCGTTGTAGGCGACCTTATCACAGAGTATTCAAGCGGCAAAACTACCGTTTACGATAAGGACATGAAGAAGCTGTTCACTACAGAATACAGCCTTTCTGAGATGACTGATACACACGATTTCTACAGCATTTATGACAGCGAAAGCGGCAAGCGTGGTATTATGCACAAGAGTGGTACTGTTATGGTCGAGCCTAAGTATGGCAGTATTTCTTACCTGTCTGACGGCATATTCAGCTACTACTTTGAAGATTATGACAAGCAGGGTCTGTTAAATATTGACGGCACTGAGATCACCAAGGACGAGTATAAGTCACTGAGCGCAACAGGTATTCCTGGTTACTTCAACGCAGGCACACAGGACGGCAAGTATGATCTGCTGGACGCTGAGGGTAACGCAGTTATCCAGGGTTCAGAATACCGCTTCTCTGAGGGCAGCTATTTCATGGACGGCGACAGCTACGCATACTTTGTTGCAAACAAGAAGGACGAACCTCTGAAAATGGAATCAAGCGGTAATTACTACGGCAATAACCTCGTTGAAAGCCGCAAGGACAGTGCGATATTTGATCTGGTCACAGGTGAGAAAGTGCTTGAGGGCTTTGATAAGTCATTCCAGGCATATGGATACATCTACGTTGTTAATGGCGGCGAGACTACTATCTATCAGGTAGAGACATCTGCTGAATAATAGCACATATAAACGAAATGGCAGCGCTTTTAAGACGCTGCCATTTTTTGTTATTAGCATAGTTCACCCAAATATGCGCTCTCAGCAGCCACGGGCTGTGATGAGGGCGTTATAGATGTCAGGGAAAAGCTGGCTGTAGCGGACGGAAGTTTCGGGAATAAGCAGCTTTGCAGACCAGAGTGCAAGGGGAATTTCCCTGTCATTCCAGGTAAAGGTTTCACCATTGCGGGAAGTTACCTTTTCAGCGATAGCATCAGCTTCAGCCTCGTCAGAAGTATTGGTTGTGAGAACGAACTCGTCACCTCCCACACGGAAGAACAGCATATCCTCCCCGGCAG
>CAMOEP010000316.1 GCA_946612185.1 uncultured Ruminococcus sp. | reverse complement strand
GTCAGCTTCTTCATGCGGTCGGAAATGTCCTCCGGCGGCGATGTTACGCCGTTTTCCCGGAGAAATCTCCTGTCGATGCTATACCATATCTTCATTGAGTCGATAAGTGTACCGTCCAGGTCAAAAATTACGCCCTTTATCAAGTTATTCCTCCTCATCTTCTGATTCTTCTTCGTCCTCCTCGGCTTCTTCCTCGGATTCTTCTTCCTCCTCCGGCTCGGGTTCTTCCTCGGTCTCCGGCTCAGTCTCAGGCTCAGTCTCAGGCTCGGTTTCCGGCTCAGTGGCAGGAGGTTCAGTCGCAGGCGGCTCAGTTGTGGGAGCTTCGGTAGTTTCCGGCTCAGTTGTCTCCGGTTCGTCCTCCGGATGATGCTCCTTCATCCACTGCTTTTTCTCCTCATCGGTTGAAAGGTCAAGTCCACGGGTACTCTCCTTTCCCACGAGTATCACCGCCTGCTTGCCCATAGTGTCATATACCTTTTTATACTGCTCCATATTGTAAAGCAGTTCACCTTTAAGCGGGTCGGCGGTATGTATCACTTTCTCGTCGCAGTCAAAGCCGTACATAGTAACGCAGTGCTGCCATGTATTAAAGTAGAAGTCCTCGCCGCAGCCAAGGCGGAACTGAAATTCCTCCACGCTGTCACGGATATCCTGAGTTACCCAGGTCACGACAGGTCTGCCGATCTCGATCTGGTAGAAAAGGTCCTCGAACTCAGTGCCGGTAAGGTCGTAGGCACGCCAGTCAGAGCCGATATATTCAAAGTAGTCGTTAGCAGCATTGACGATAGCCCCGGCGCTGCATCCATAACCGTAGGTGGTGTGAGGGTCGCCCAGATAAGCCTCATCCATGGTATAGTAGCCGTTGGGGTCGATTTTCAGGAACGTGTCGCAGAGTTCCACCTTATCTATATCGAATCCGTAGTAATTAAGTGTCTGGGCAAGGGCAGTTATTTCGCAGCCGGTGGGAAGTTCTGGATTTTGCTTGACGGTAGTGAAATCAACTGCGCTTTTATTCCCTGTCTTATAATCCGCAGGCTTCTTGATATCCGGTATCGGCTCGGATTCCTCGGTAGCGGGTTCGTCTTCGGCAGCGGTAGTATCAGCAGCAGTAGAGGGCTCTGTTGATATTACCGACTTTATTACGCCATCAGTAACAGCCGCAGCCGGTTCGCCAAGTTCAGTCACCTGAACATGGGAACATGATACCGCAGATGATGCTGCACAAAGGAGTGCAAGCAGACAGAAATAGTTATTTTTCATTGTTTACTCCATATCAATAATGATTTTCGCCCGGAAGTCGTTCTGGGCTGATGTAATGGTGTCCAGGGACAGGCCATAGATATCAGATGCTCTGCCCTCAAGGAATGCATATCTGCCGGCTTTTTTATTTTTCTCAGCCAGCTTAGCCAATGATGTCCCGAATGGTATTGTCGCTTTCCCCTTCGCATATGCCAGAACCTCCCTGCCCCGTTCATTGAGGGCGAGTATCCTGCCGTATGGCGGAAAACCTGCCATATCCTCTCTTGTTATGCCTATGAGCAGAGAGAGTATGATACGCCTGATCCTTGCCATAGTAAAACGCTTTGTCTTGATAGTGAACAGCAGTTCCTCCAGTGAACCTGCCATGCGTGCGGAGTATATCCTGCTGTCAAGACCGCTTGCCATGTCACTTACCTGTGAGATCTCATCCATTGATGCTGTGCGGACTTTGTAGAGTATCACACGTTCCAGCCGTCTGAGGTCGCCTATCCTGCCGGAGTTTGCAGCTTCCCGGAGAGACTGCGCCCACACATCCGGGACATAAGCGCAGTAACCGCCCTTGCCTTCAAGTATCCTCTCCCGGACGGACGATGCACTCATGAAACCGCCGGAAGCTTCCGGGCTGTCGTGGTCAGCGCCGCTGCGTTTTATAGTAAACGGAGTCATTGGGCAGCCGAACTTTTTCAGTGCCTTGAGGTACTCCACCGCAAGCAGATTATTCGGACTTGCCAGTATTTTACCGGCATTTTCGTCGATACTGTCCACAACGCTTGCCAGCGCACGGGGGTAGGTATACCCTCTGTCCATGATGCTGACGATCTCGTCCACCATATACTTTGAAGCTTCCTCTGTGGCAGAGAGTGCCTTTTGGAGAGCGAGAACATCGCCTGTTTCGCTGCCGAAGGAAAGCTCGTCCACCACACCCAGGGATTTGAGAAGCCACACCGCACCCGTTGCGAAGGACTCCGCCGGTGCTAAGCTGAACGCCACCGGCAGTTCAACAACCAGGTCAGCGCCGCATTTCACAGCAAGCCTTGCTCTTTCCAGCTTGTCCATAATGGCGGTATCCCCTCTCTGAACGAAATTGCCGCTCATCACGCATACTATATGTGTTGCCCCGTTTTTACGGGTCTGCTCGATATGATAAAGGTGACCGTTATGGAATGGATTATATTCACAGATAATTCCGCTGACTTTCATTGTACTACCTCTCATGATAAATTTCAATGGATTTATGAAAATTTTCATTTACTTTACATATTTATTGCAAAATCCTTGCAGATTTAGGAGATTTTTCCTACAAATCTGTCTGCAACGGACGCTCTGATGACTGGTTTACAGTATCAGAACGATATGTTAAATTATCAAATTATCAAAAAAGACTTGCAATTTTCTCAGAATGGTATATAATAGTATATGCAAATATAAATGAAAGGAAATTTCCAGTTATGATTATTTTAGTTGTTAATGCAGGAAGCTCCTCTCTGAAGTACCAGCTCATCAATATGGACGATGAGAGCGTACTCGCTAAGGGCAACTGCGACAGAATCGGTATCGACGGTCACATTTCCCACAAGACTGCTGACGGCAGAACTCTTGACGCTGACTGCTCATTCCCCACACATACAGAGGCTTTCATGAAGCTTGTTGAGGCTCTGACTACAGGCGATGCAAAGGTTATCGACAGCATGGACGAGATCTCTGCTGTAGGTCACAGAATCGTGCAGGGTGCTGACGTTTTCGACAAGTCCGTTCTGGTTACTGACGAAGTTATCGACAAGATCGACGAGCTGAGAGAGCTTGCTCCCGTACATAACCACGCTCACGCACTGGCTCTGAGAGCTTGCAAGAGCGTTATCCCCGCAAACGTTCCCCAGGTAGTTGTATTCGATACAGCTTTCCACCAGACAATGCCCCCCAAGGCTTATATGTTCGGTCTGCCTTATGATGACTATGAGACTCTCCATGTAAGAAAGTACGGTTTCCACGGTACTTCTCACCGTTTCGTATCCAAGGCTCTGGCTGACGCTATGGGCAAGGACGTTAAGGATCTGAAGATCGTTTCATGTCACCTTGGAAATGGTTCTTCCATTACTGCTGTTGACGGCGGCAAGAGCGTTGA
>CAMOEP010000315.1 GCA_946612185.1 uncultured Ruminococcus sp. | reverse complement strand
GCGAAGCCGCTGTACTGGAAATGTACTTCCGTGTACTGCCTGAGGTAGTAAAGAACGCCGCTGCACCTCTTGCAAGTGTTGACAAGATCACAATGTACGGCGACGGCAATTCTACCAAGCTGGTAGGCGACGTTATCAATACCACAACTAAGGTAACAGACGGTCTTACAGAAGCTACAGGCATCGACCTGAGAGCGCTGCTGGCAGGATTCATGGGCGGCAAGATGGCTGAGGCAGCATCAGCAATGCCCATGGACAGCAAGAAGGCTTCTGATGAGGAGACTGATGCTCATACCGAGGCTGAGGATTATACCGAAGCTGATACAGACTTCACAGAGTCTACAGACGAAGCATAAACAAAACGGTCAGTCCGGAAATTCCGGGCTGACCGTAATTATTATATATGGCGTTTTTTTGCGATTTTTTCCTTGTATAAAGAAAGGTCGGCTGACCGGACAAGTTCCTCGAAGTCAGTCTCATCGCCCATTACCGAAAGATAGTATCCCACACTTGCGGAAACTATATAGTCAAGGGAATGACTGCTGTTGTATTCCTCCAGATAGCGGACGATATTCTGCTTGACCACAAGGGGATTGTATTCACCAAATATGATAGCCAGCATCTCATCTCCGCCCAGCCTTACTGTCAGAGAATCCTGCGGACAACTGCACGCCAGGGCGTTTGCAACAGCTTTGATAGCGCTGTCGCCCTCGGCATGACCGAAGTTGTCGTTGATATGTTTAAGTCCGTCCAGGTCAGCGAGTATTACCGTCATAGCCATACCATTGCGTGTCTTGCGGCACTTGTTGAATTCTTCCATAAAAGCACGGCGGGTATAAAGCTCGGTCAGTTGGTCGAGCTGATAGATATGGGAAATGCGCTCATTCAGGTAATGCTGATAGCACATATTTATGTATCCGCCTATGCCGTAGCCCAGGTAGTTGACTATCTGGGGTATTTTTGTATAGTCCACCATGTTGTACTCCGGGAAACAGAAGCAAAGATATCCCACAGGTACTTCCATGAAGCTTACGCTGTTGAATATGATAGGGTATCCGGTAGCAACTGCGTTTTCCAGACCGGGCATAAGCTGGTCACGTCTGAAAGGCTGGAGAACGAAACGGGGATTGATATTGTCGAAGATAAGGAACATCTCATCGCTGAAACCGTGAGATGTACCGAAGTAGTCGGTGGAATGGTTGGTACATTCCTTGTTTATGAGGCATATGGTATTCTTGATAACATCGTTGAACATAAGCGACGCTATCTCCCATATCTCCTTAGCGGACAGCATTTTGCCCGTCATCTGAGCCAGAGTCATATTATCGTCCTGGAAGCGGTAGAACCTGTCATTGAACCGCTTCATAACGTCAGCCTCAGACTCGTCGGGACTGTCACAGCAACCGCATGAGCCGTTTATAAGCAGGTCAGGGCGGACGTATAGCTTCTTTGGCGAGAAACCGTGCTTGGCTATGATACATATTTCATCAAAGACCATATCCGTAAAGCAGCTTGTACCGCAGCTTACTGAGGTTATCTTGGGCTTTGAGAAGTTTATCTCGTCGATGCCGTCGAAGCCTGTTATGATAACGTCCTCAGGGACTTTGTAGCCATGTTCTTTGAATACTGTGAAGGCGTTTATTGCCATGATATCGTTGGCACATATAACAGCGTCGGGGACATTTCCGCTTTCCAGCAGCTTCTCCATGGCATTTCTTGCAGGGACAGCCCAGAAGTCGCCGTAGCTTACTCTGTCCTCGGTGAAGGGGATACCGTTATCCTCGATGACCTTGCGGAAAGCCTCGATACGCTCATCGGAAAAGATGTTGTCTCTTAGACCTGCAAGAAGGTGAGGGTTTTTAACGCCATGTACTTCTACCACATGGCGCACAATTTTCTCGAAAGCGCCCTTGTAGTCAACGCATATACTACAGCAGCCCTCATAAACGGAGTCAACCATAATAACAGGCACGTTATGTTCTTTAGCACGTCTTACCAGGTCATCAGCGATCTTTTTGCTTTTGATCTTTTCGTACATGATGACGAGGATATCAGTAACACTGAAGTCAACAAGCTGAAATACAGAAGTCTCAGCCTGCACAACGTCCTCCTGCCAGTAGAGGTCGGCGGTGATATCGTATATAAACAGGCTCATACCGTTCTCGGAGAGCTTTTGACCCAAACCCTTGATGAACCTGAAATTTTCGATATCATGTATTCTTGAAATACAAAGGGAAACGATTTTCTTTCCGCAGATCATTATACGATCTTCCTTTCAAAATTATGACGCACTCATATTGTTTAGGCTTGTTATTATTCATCTCTGTAAAGCTTTTTGAAATCTGAAGGAGTGCAGTGCTTTATTTCCTTGAAGATCCTGTTGAATGTGGTCAGACTCTTGAAGCCGGAGCGCATAGCCACTTCAGTAATAGGGATACTTGGATCAAGGAGGAGCTGCTCGGCAGCTTTTGTGCGTCTTGCATTGATGTACTGTAGGTATGACATCTGGTTGTACTGCTTGAATATCCTTGAAAAGTGGTACTTGCTGTAGCCTGCAACGTCCGCAAGCTGGTCAAGTGAGATGTCGTACATATAGTTAGCGTCGATATATTTCAGTACCACGCCGAATTTCTCGCTGTATTCGTCCAGTTTACCGCCGTCACATTCCAGGGCGATGCTTTTTAGCTGGAATTCACGCAGGGCGATGAGCATAAGTATAAGAGTGGAGTAAACCTTCACATCAGCAAGCTCAGAGCTGGTATTATAAAGGTCGAAGATATCCAGCATAGCCTTTTTGGAGTAGAGGTGAAGTTCCTTGTCCAGTTCGGGCGTGATAAGTACAGGCTGAGAAAGTCCACGCATAACAGGTTCAAGAGCAGCCACATCACGGAGTACGGCGTTATCGCACTGGAAGATTATCCTTCTTCCGGGCATAGGCGGCATACTATGCAGCTCAGCAGCAGGGACTATGATTATATCATATTCACGCAGGTCGTAGTCGGTATCGCCTACGTTGATCTTGTAAGGATTTTTCAGTGGCATGATTATTTCCACAGCGTTATGCCAGTGGATAGGGTAAGCTTCGGTCTGAACGTTATCGTAAAGCATGATAGACCGCTGACTATCGTATTCCACAGTCTCGTAGTCACCAGAAAGATGCTTTATCATCAAATCACCTCCGAGTAAATATTCACACATCTAAATTATAGCATAATATTTATTAATTGTAAATGGAATACAGATAACTTTGGCGAATTTCTACAATCGCCCATAAGTTTTTTTGTGCTTAATAATCAGTATTATTTACATTTAAAAGGTATATCAGGGTAACAATAAACTGATTTAAGGCAACACCGCACAGAGATTGCGGCGCAGATACGCAGTCAGATTTTT
>CAMOEP010000314.1 GCA_946612185.1 uncultured Ruminococcus sp. | reverse complement strand
GATGACAGTTGACATGAGGACAATGGATAACACGACACTGACTATCCAGGGCAGACATGACCCGGCGATAGTCCACAGGGCAAGAGTTGTTGCAGACAGCGTTACTGCACTTATCCTCTGTGATATGCTCGCCCTGCGCTATGGAACAGACTTTTTCAATTCATAATTCATAATGCATAATTATCACTGGCAGCATATTTAAGGCAACACCGCACAAAGAACGCCGGACTGCTTTCATTATGCATTATGCATTCTACATTGTGCATTAATAAAGAAGGAGTTATTTTATGGGAATGAACATTGTAAGGGAACTTCCTCACCCTACCGAGATCAAAAACGAACACCCCCTCTCTGCTGAACTTATCGCTGTAAGAGAACAGCGTGACAAGGAGATAAAGGCTGTATTTACCGGAGAATCTGACAAATTCCTCCTCATTATAGGACCTTGCTCCGCCGACAGCGAAGAACCTGTCCTGGACTATATCACAAGACTTCGTGAGCTTCAGGAAAAGGTCAAGGACAAGATCCTTATGATACCCCGTATCTATACAGGTAAACCCCGTACCACCGGCGACGGCTACAAGGGTATGCTCCACCAGCCTGACCCTGCCGGAATGCCCGACCTGAAAAGCGGTATCATCGCAGTACGTCATCTGCACATGAAAGCTCTGGCTGAGACCGGCTTCACTGCCGCTGACGAAATGCTCTATCCGGAAAACTACAGCTACCTGGACGATCTGCTTGCCTACATCGCTATCGGTGCCCGTTCTGTCGAGAACCAGCAGCACCGCCTTGTTTCCAGCGGCGTGTCTATCCCCGTTGGAATGAAGAACCCCACCGGCGGCGACATCTCAGTAATGATGAACTCTATCACTGCTGCTCAGCACCGTCACGCTTTCATCTACCGTGGCTGTGAGGTCAAGAGCGACGGCAACCCCTATGCTCACGCTATCCTCAGAGGTTATGTGAATGACCGTGGTCAGTCATTCCCCAATTACCATTATGAGGACTTAGCATCACTTGCTCAGACCTATGCCGAAAAGGGACTCCAGAACCCTGCTCTTATCGTGGATACAAACCATTCAAACTCCGGCAAGAGATACCTGGAACAGATACGCATTTCAAAGGAGATACTCCACAGTATGCGCCACAGCGAGGACATCAGGAAGCTGGTAAAGGGTCTGATGATCGAAAGCTACATAGAGGACGGTTCTCAGAAGATCGGCGAGAACATCTATGGCAAGTCAATTACTGACCCATGCCTGGGCTGGGAAAAGACTGAGCGCCTTGTCCTTGACCTGGCTGACCAGCTCTGATATAAACCACAAGGGGACGTTCTGCACGAGAGAACGTCCCCATTATAAAAAGACTTTTTAGACAGACTGTCATTAAGAACCTGTACATTCACCCTATGTGGACAGGCTATAAGCTGGTTCGGCACGCCCTGAATTGTGTCAGAAGATCTCCATGTCCTCCAGCGAGGTAAATGTGATAGCCTCCAGGTGTGCAAGGGCATTTCTTGCATTCTTCATGGTTTCCAGCATACGGAAGTCATTCCAGTTGGCGAACTGCTTTTTCTTGGCAAGCATGAAAAGCTGACCGATCTCCAGTTCAAGGGGATTCTCGATCTTTTCACCGGTGGAGTTCTTCATAGGCAGGTATTTTTTCAGGTCTGCACGATATTTTTCCGCAATGATACGGCGCTCATTCTCCATTTTCGGGAAAATGGTCTTAATCTGGGTATTCCAGAGTGCGGAGTTTATCTTTCCTTTCAGATTTGTGACCTTTATACCGCTTTCCTCGAAAACTGTCTCGGCAGTGCGGTAGGGGTGTCTTGCCAGTTCAGTGCCAAAGCCTGCGAATTTACCGGCAAGTTCGTAGTCATTCCCGGCAATATTGAAAGCCAGGTGGGAAATATACTCTTTCTGGATAGTGCTGAGTTTCTGGGACGAAAGCAGTGTCTGGCACAGAAGCAGGCAATCGAAGTCGGTAACGTAGCTTTCGTAGCGGTATTCCGGCAGTCCGCCGGTTTCGATCTGACCGCTGTTAGTGACCATAAGGATAAATACAGCACGCTCGTCCTTGTCGGTGACGCATTTCAGGTACTCATTAATGGAGCTTATCCATACGTCCACCTTGTCCGGTTCGATGTCTTTCACGCATACGAAACGGTGGTTCATGACTGTTCCGCTGCTCTGAGCCATGAAATTCTCATAGGTGTGATAGGTAGGAAGCCAGCACTTGTTGCGCTCAGTCTCAATAAAGAACTTGTTCAGGAGAAATTCGCCGGGGGAGGTTACTCCCCTGGCGCTTATTTTTTCAAATGTACGCTCTGCGCTGAACTTTTCCAGACCTGATCGGAGGGTATCGAAGAAATCTTCCTCCCAGGGAAGTTTCTCCGGAAGCCTGAGTATCACCGATTCCGAAGCGATAAGGTCATCAGAAGCGTCCTCAATGAACCGGGCAGGATTGGTTATTCTGTTCCACCATATGTTGCCGTTCATGACTTTACCTCCTCTCCCATATACTCAGCCAGGGCAAACTCAACATCATCAGCAGTGCCAAGCATATCACGGAATCCCTCAGTAGCGAAGGTGTAGCGGTCTTCGTTGGCTGTAAGGACGTTCAGATCCCACATCTCATGGAGAAGCTCATCGACCTGCTCCTTCTTCAGGGTTATGATGCGTGAGATCTTCTGCTTTCCTGCGGCAGCCATGATCTCGTCAACGGTATAACCGCTGTCGGAGTAATCATGGTAGAGCAGGTAAGCGATGATAAGTGCAAGAGCGTGGTAGTGGCTGTGGTTTTCCTCCTCAACAAAGAGGGTCATTTCCAGCTTTTCGTTAACTATTCTTGTGAACTCAGGGTCAGAAAGAACCTTTTTGATATGGTCTTCCGTTACCTGATAATAGGGGGTATTTATCTCATTGTAGCCGGCGTAGTCATCATTCTTCATAGCCTCCAGGAGCTTCTGGCAGTAAAGCTGGATAAGTCCGGGGAAGTAGTTTGTCTTAGCCAGAATGAAGGAGATTATGTCCTCATCAAAGCGGAAGCCCAGGTAAGCCAGAGTGTTTGTCAGCAGCTTTATCGCTTCTGAACGGTGGAATGAGCCTACTACTACAGAGCCCAGGTGTACAAGGACTGAATTGCGGTGGAGTACCATATCTCTGTTGAAACGGCTCAGGTTATGCAGACCAGCCATAACCACCTTAAAGCGGTCAGAGGGCAGGTTCTTCAGGGCTGAGATAGGACGGTAAGCAACGTCCTTACAGCTTTCGATAAAGGTATCAGCCTCATCAAGAAGCAGGAGCAGGTAGTTGATAGGTGTGGCAGAATCGTCCATAAGACGCTTCTCTATGTGGCTTGCCAGAATATCCCAGTTATCGCAGCGGCATTTCTCGGAGAG
>CAMOEP010000313.1 GCA_946612185.1 uncultured Ruminococcus sp. | reverse complement strand
CCGACTATGACAGGATAATCACCGGCGATCTGGGACTTGTGGGCAGCCGCCTGCTCCTTGAGATACTGGATAAACAGGGGATAGATATATCCGCCGTTCACTGCGACTGCGGCGTTATGCTATACGATATTGAGGGACAGGACGTTCACTGCGGCGGCTCAGGCTGCGGATGCAGCGCAAGCGTACTCTGCGGCTATTTTCTGCCGGAAATGGCAGCCGGGAACTACAGCCGCCTGCTTTTCATAGCAACAGGTGCGCTCATGTCGCCCATGTCGCTTCAGCAGGGGGAGTCTATCCCTTCAATAGCACATCTCGTTGAAATAAGGAGGCAGCAATGATAATACTCGACATCATAAAGGCTTTTTTAGTGGGCGGACTTCTCTGCGCCGCCGGACAGCTTCTCATCGACTACACCCGCCTTACTCCTGCACGGATACTCACAGGCTATGTTGTGGCTGGAGTTATACTGTCGGCGATAGGGCTTTACGCACCTCTTGCAGATTTTGCCGGAGAAGGTGCGGCAGTTCCACTTACCGGCTTCGGTCACCTCTTAGCTGAGGGTATGCGGCGCTCGGTCAGCGACGAGGGGCTTCTTGGCGTATTCACAGGCGGATTCAAAGCAGCAGCAGGCGGTATCTCTGCCGCACTCCTTGCGGGACTTTTCTCAGCCGCAGTATTCCGCCAGCGTGACAAGGCTTGATAGCAGAACCTTTCCACATTATTTCAGCAAACCGTCACCTTAATTTCACATTATTTTAAGTTTAATTAAAGGAAAGCCGGGTATAATATAAGCAGATCAGAAAACGATCTACCCAATTCCAAAAGTTTTTTTCTTTCCCCTCCTAAAACTTTTTTCCCTTTTCCCTTTTTTCAAGCCTGTGCCAGTCTGCACGGGCTTATTTTTTGCCCTGTGACACATTGACAGATATATTGACAACCTCCCGATTTCATGTTATAATTACTAAAAAAACATAAAGGAAGTTTGCTATGCAGGTAAAATCTGAACTGCTCCGGGCTCTTATTGATTCCGGCGATAAATACCTCTCCGGCACTGCTCTCGCAGATAAGCTGAATGTGAGCCGGAATGCTGTCTGGAAAGCTGTTCGCTCTCTGGAAGCAGACGGCTATATCATCGACTCAGTGACCGCTAAAGGATACCGTCTTTCAAAAGACAATAACCACCTCTCTCCAGAGATCATTTCCGCTAACCTTTCCACACGCTCTCTTGGCAGGGAACTCCTTGTATTCGATGAGATAGATTCCACTAACCTTAAAGCCAAGGAACTCTCCTCCCAGGGCGCTCTACACGGTCTTACCATAGTGGCTGACAGACAGACCCAGGGCCGTGGAAGACTGGGCAGGAGTTTTGTATCACCAGCAGAAAAAGGTCTTTATATGAGCGTTCTCCTGCGCCCTGACTTCAAACTGGAAGACGTTGGCATGATAACTTCCCGTGCCGCCTGTGCCGTGGCTGAGGCTGTTGAATCCGTAGCCGGGTGCGATGTTCAGATCAAATGGGTAAACGATATTTACCTCGGCGGCAGAAAGATATGCGGCATTCTCACAGAGGCTTCCTTCAATATGGAAATGAAGGCGCTGGATATGGTGGTTGTGGGAATAGGTATCAATATCCGCAGTACCGGCGACTGCTTCGACGATGAACTTCGCCGCCGTGCCACATCTATAGAGGACGAGACAGGCATTAAAGCCGACAGAAACAAGCTGTGTGCCCGTGTCCTCAATAACCTTGAAATGTACCTGAGCAATATCGAAAGCAGGGCTTTCCTTGATGAATACCGCCGCAGAGAACTCCTTACCGGTCACATTATTACTGCCAACGTGGGCGGCAGTGAGATAATCGGCAAGGCTATCGGTATAGACCAGAATGCTAACCTTATCATCGAAATGGCAGACGGTCAGATCAAACACCTCGGTTCCGGCGAAGCTAATCTCTGCCGCCTGGCTGACACCGCATATGAACAGTGAACCTATGCTTTCCCCTGGTATGCCTTGATACGCAATATCAGGGGAATTTTGGCAGGTTTTATTTCCCTTGACCATTGCCTTAAAGCGACATAATTACAGAAAGGAATGCTGATATGGGAAGTTTTTCAGAACTCATCAAAAATTTTGACAAGACCCGTTCCTATGTCCGTGACTTCTTCATCTACGGCTACAAGGTGCGCAGTGATTTCAGCGTCAAAAGCAGCCGTACCTATGATGATGAAAAGCGCCGTGTGGAAAGCTGGCTGGGTGACTATATCTCCTACTCTACCTCAGAACGTGGCAAGCAGACCTGCATCAGCGTTGACAGCAGTCATATTGCCGAAAATCCGCTGTATAACGCCTACTACTCCAAGAGCTTCACAACTAATGATATTCGCCTGCATTTCTTTATACTCGACATTCTTTCGGATAATCAGCATATGTCACTGAAAGAACTTTCCCAGGAAATTGACAGCCGATTCGGTATCGTTTACGAGGAACAGACTATCCGCCTGAAACTTAAAGAATATACGGTCGAGGGGATAATAATAACCGAAAAAGCCGGCAAGACCGCCTACTACAGCCTTTCACCAGATACCGCCGACAGCTTTATGGACTCTTTCAGCGGTCTGCCAGATGCTGTAAGGTTCTTCTCAGAACAGCAGGACTTCGGCATTATCGGAAACAGCCTTATGCGCCTGGCTGATATGCACAACGATATTTTCCGCATGAAGCATAACTACATCGTCCATACCCTTGAGGATATACTCCTTCCGGATATAATTCAGGCTATCGACGAAAAGCGCTTCATAACCGCTGTTATCTTCAATTCACGCAACAGCGATATGCATAATACTACGCTGATACCCTTTCAGATCATCTCCTCAGTCCGCACCGGCAGACGCTACCTTGCCTGCTATGATACGCTTTTCAAGAATGTCTGCACTGTCCGGCTCGGTTACATAAAGTCAGTAAAGATCGGGGAAGTATGCCAAAACTACAGCGTGATACAGAAAAAGTACCAGAAATGCCTCAGCCGAAGCTACTGCGTTTCCATGAGCCACCCAAAAGACATTTCACCACTGGTGCTTATCATCCGCACAGAACCGGACGAGACTTTTATCCCGGAAAGGATTCGCCGGGAAATGCGCCTTTCCTCTCTGGAAGACCTGGGCGGCGGCAGATTCCGGCTGACTATCGACTGCGATGACCCAAATGAGGCTATTCCCTGGGTAAAATCGTTTATCGGCAGGATAGAATCCATCGAAGGCGGAAACAGTATGATAATAAACCGCTTTTTCCGGGATATATGCCGAATGAAGCAGATGTACAGAGGTGAGGGCGAATGAACATTTTCAGCGAGATCTACGGCGCTTACTACCGCATTGCCGCAAAAGTCCTGGAGGAGAAAAGTGTCACG
>CAMOEP010000312.1 GCA_946612185.1 uncultured Ruminococcus sp. | reverse complement strand
AAAAATCAAAAACTTCTGCAAACTTAACTTTCCGAAGTCCAAAAACATTTTCAATCTTTTCCTTTGTACCTGTCCTCTCGTCCGACAGCTTTATTATTATATCACCATTTCCTCTAATTGTCAAGCAAAAGATGCGGTGTGGAAAACTCAACTTATTGTCAATTTGTAACAACGAACTGCAACAAAAAAATGCACAGCCGCCCAGACTGTGCATTTATTCACTTAATTAAAGACAGAAGTTGAGCATATCAGCGGCTTTAACTCCGGCTTCTCTGATAGCCTCTACAGTGTCCTTGTCGGTTTCTTCCTCAATCTTATCTGTATTCTTCGGGTACGCACCTATGTAGGAATCTGCCTCAAAGCGTGCAGATGCAACCGACTGAACAATATAATTATTTATATAGATCTTGTAGACTTCCTTGTCCTCAATGATCTTATTAACAGCCTTTCCGAACTTTGCATCGCCATTTGAATCAGCGTTGGCAGTACCGTCATCATCGCACCTGTAGCCCGTGCTTCCGTCCCAGTAAAAATAGAAATCGCCTGTTCCCATGTACCTTACTGTCGGGTCTTTAGTACGCTCAAAGTCCTTGAATTCAGTTGCAGCCGTCTGAGCAGCCGTAAAAATGGTTTTTGCTTTTCCGTTTTGAGTTTTGACTCTTGCCCTTGCAAGGAAATAACTCCATGTAGGTATCATCACAGCAGCAAGGATACCGATTATTGCAAGAACGATGATCAATTCCATAAGGGTAAAACCTTTTTTGGATCTCATACGAATTCCCTCCTTTATAACTAATTACTTATATTATAGCAGTTTATTCACAATTTGTCAATAAAAAGTCATTGATTTATGTTACAAAAATTCCATTGCTTTATTGTGTATTTAGCTAAGAAGGTCTATTGCTTTTTTCAGTTGGATATCATCGTCAGTTCCGATAAGCTTGCTGTCCATTTCTACTTCCACATCAGGAGAGATGCCTACGCCATTCCAGTTCTTCCAGTCACCTACGGTAAACGTGCCAGCAGTATAGTGAAGCCTGCTGCCGTCTGAGAGGGTTTCTTCACGCTGGAAAACGCCCTTTCCGAAGGTTTTCTCACCGACTATAGTGCAGTCTGCTCCCTGTTTCAGGAGAGCTGTAAGCGTTTCAGACGCACTATACGTCTCGCCGTTCACCAGAACCACCACCGGCTTTGTGATCTCATCCCCTTTAGCTTCAGTGACGAGCGTTTCAGTGTCGCCTGTAAACGATTTCAGAACCACCTTATTCGCTCCCACGAACTTGTCAGCGCATCTTACACCGATATCAGTTTCGCCGCCTATGCTATTGCGCAGGTCGATTATATAGCCCTTAACGTCCGGATTATCTTTGATACTCTGGTCAAGGTAACCTTCAACCATTCCAGCCATAGCTTCGATCTGAACATAGAGAATATTGTCGATCACCTTGGAGTCATAAAAAAGCTGAGCATCATTATCACGCTTGAAGGTGATATTCTGTGCTTTGCCAGAGCGCTCAATTGTCAGTTCAGCGGTGGTGTCCTGTTTGCCAAGAAGAAGCCTTGCGCTATTGGAATAGCCCTCATCAGAGATACTCGTACCGTCAACATGGGTAATTATGTCACCCGCCCGCAAACCGCACTTATCAGCCGCCATACCGCTGATAACGTCAGTAACAAGAATATTCCCGTCATCGCTCTTATCAATGGTAAAGCCGCTGGCTGTAAGCGTTCCAGAGGCGTTCATATCCTTGGTAGTAAATTTGTCAGGAGCTAAGTCATAGGAAGCAATTCTTTCAGCCCACTGATCTCCTCCAGCTTTCAGGTATCCGTTTATTGCTTCATCATTGTCAAAGTTTGCAACGCCCTTTTCTTTGAGGATATCAACACATTCTTCCAGCAAAGATGAAGTTTCTCCGGAAGCCTTCCCGCTGCCTTTTTTAGCAGTTCCCAGGTAGGTCAGACCAGAAGCAGCAACTGCCGCCACCATCATGGCAATAATTGTATTTGCTTTATAATCTTTATCCATATTTCACCAAAAGCAAAGCCTCCCCCGAACCGAGAGAGGCTTTTACTATTAACTTAAATTAGTCTTTAATTATACTAATTACTTCAGGTACATGCTGTAAGCAGCTGTAAGAGCGTCTGTCAGCTTAGCATTGCCAGAGTAAGAAGTATATGTCTCAGATGTGCATACACCTGAAGGATATGTACCTGTGTAAGTTGTATCAATAGCTACTGCAACTGCTACGCAAGAACCATCCTTGACGTATGCCTTAGCACCCTGCTTAACCTTCTTGATATCGCTGAAGAAGTTCAGAACCTTCTTGTTGAATACATCACCGGAAAGAACAGCAGACTGTGAAGACCAAGTAGAACCGCCGCCTGCGCAAGTCAGAACGTAAGAACCGCCGATGTCAACGCCCTCTTCATCAAGCTCAGTCAGAGCAGAGTTGATAGCCTTGTAAACGGAAGAAGCTGTGCTGTTAGCGGAGCTGATCTTCGACTTTCTTACATAGCCGAGCATTGAGGGAACGAGGATTGCTGCGAGGACACCGATGATAGCGATAACAACGATGAGCTCAATAAGGGTAAAGCCTTTCTTTGTAGTTTTCATAACGAAAACCTCCTTTATAAATTTTTGCGCTGTGCGCATTTGTTAGGGGTTGGGTGCTTATCCGTCCCGCCCCAAATCTTCGGGATAGGATTCTTTGTTGCTCCCTTTCCCTTCCTGTGATTATAGTATACCACGTCATTCACAAAATGTCAATAGTTTCTTGAACATTTTTTCACTAAAATGCGACTTTTTACATTGGAACGGTGTTTAGCCGTTTTTTTGAGGGTGTTTCCGTCAATATGCACAACATTCTATGAACATTTCAAATCATTTAACAATATTTCGGTAATTTCCTGACCTTTTTC
This sequence comes from uncultured Ruminococcus sp., assembly GCA_946612185.1. Lineage (GTDB taxonomy): Bacteria > Bacillota > Clostridia > Oscillospirales > Ruminococcaceae > Ruminococcus. Next base: position 501 of record CAMOEP010000312.1, on the reverse strand, counting down.
CGTAAAAAAGGGCGGTACAAGCCCGCCCTTTGTTCACATTCTGTTCAAATTATTATGAATAAACTATGCAAAAGATCACTGTACTGATATATTCATACCGCCGGAGGGTGTGCCGCCCATCTGGCTCAGGAAGCGGTAGAACTCCTGCTTATCCTGGCACTTTTCAAGCGCATCTACCTCGTTGATAACGTTCTTTGCAACGAGTCTTGCAAGCTCCTGGTCCAGGGACATCATTCCCTGCTGCTTACCGGTCTGGATAGCTGACTGGATAAGGTGGATCTTGTTATCACGAATCATTGCGGCGATAGCGTCGGTAACGTTCAGGATCTCCATGCAGGCGATACGTCCTGTACCGTCCTTCTTGGGGATAAGGGTCTGTGAGATAACGCCTACCAGGTTGTTAGCAAGCTGAGTTCTGATCTGCTGCTGCTGATGCTCAGGGTAAACGTCGATGATACGGTTGATAGTATCAGCCGCAGAAGTTGTATGAAGTGTGGACAT
>CAMOEP010000311.1 GCA_946612185.1 uncultured Ruminococcus sp. | reverse complement strand
AATTTTTAAGCTAAAAGTCTTGGGAAAGGGGGTCTGGGGGGAGAACCTTTCTTCAGAAAGGTTTCCCCCCAGTGGGCAGCCGGAAAAGCAGCCCCCCAACCGGACATATTACTTAGCGGAGGCTTTTTCACGGTTCTTCCACCATGACCATGTGACAGGTGCAACGAACAGTGAGGAGTAAGTACCGGAGAGAAGTCCGAATACCAGGGGTACAGAGAAGCTGAGCAGTGAATTATAGCCGCTTACCGCTACCACGATAGTAACGATGAGCATAGTACCGATAGTAGTTACAGAAGTTCTGATAGAACGTGTAAGAGACTGTGTGCAGCCTGTATTGATAAGCTCATTCAGGCTTGCCTTGGGCATGATGCCTCTATTCTCACGGATACGGTCGTAGATAACGATAGTATTATTTATGGAGTAACCCAGGATAGTAAGTACTACCGCAACGATATTTGAGTTGAACTCATAGCCAAAGAGGATAGATGCTGCTACTGCAACAACAAGGTCGTGGCACAGAGCTAATACTGAGCAGACGCCAGCGCTCCAGCCGCCTATATTGCGGAATCTGATTGCGATATAGATGATAATAACGATAGCAGCGAAGATTATAGCTACCAGACACTTGAGCAGGAACTCACGTCCTGTTGAAGGGTTAACGTCGTTGGAATCGGAAAGTTCCAGGTTGTTATCCGGGAAAGCAGTCTGGAGAGCGCTTGTAAGCTCGAACTGTCTGTCTGCTGTAAGACCCTCATTGGAAGTGAACGCAATAGTCAGTTCCTTGTTTCCTGAATCGACGCTCTCTCCGGTACGGATAGTAACGGAAGTATCAATAACGCTTTTCAGGGTACTTTCAACAGCGTTTGTATCAATATCGCCCTCGTAGGTGTAGGTAATGAGAGTACCGCCCTTGAACTCGATAGCCAGGTGAACTCCTCTGATAATGATACCGGCAACCAGTGCAAGAACTACGCATACAGCGATAGTAAGTATCATTTTCTTCTTGGAACAGAAGTCGTAAACCTTACCTGTTACAGCAGGAGCAGTATTTGCCTGGGAATTTGTCTTTTTCTTGCTCATGCCTTATCACCTCCGTAAAGTTTTCTGTTCTGGAATCCCTTGAACTTGGACAGAGATGTTACCATAAGTCTTGAAGCGAATACGCCGAATACGAAGTTGCAGATAACGCCGGCGAGAAGTGTGAAGCCGAATGAGTAAACAACGCCCTCAGCAGTAGCGCCGAAGAAGGCGAATACAGTGCTGTTGAGTATCTTTGAGAAGAAGCTTGAGGGAACGCCGAATGCACCCATAAGGATAATTGCGATAAGCACGTTTGTGATGTTACCGTCCAGGATAGCGGAGAACGCTCTCTTGTAGGCAACTCTGATAGCAGCGTCAAGGGACTTTCCTGAGCGGAGTTCCTCCTTGATACGCTCGCCTGTGATGATATTTGCATCAACGCCCATACCTACTGACAGTATGATACCGGCGATACCGGGTATAGTCAGAGTTGAGCCGGGCATGAATCCGAACCAGCCTGTTATTGCGGCAATAGAGCCTGCGATCTGACCGGTCAGGGCAAGTACTGCAACGAAGCCGGGAAGCCTGTAGAGTACGATCATATATATAGCGATACATACGAATGCGATGCCTGCTGCAAGGAGTATAGCGTCCAGAGAGCCTTCACCCATAGTAGGTGAAATGGTCTTGAAGCTTCTTGTCTCCATTTTGAAGGGGAGCGCACCGGAGTTGATCTGGTCAGCCAGCTTCTTGGAAGACTCGCTGTCAAAGCTGCCGGTGATAACAGCGTTGCCGTCAGTAATAGCGTTGTTTACTGTAGGAGCTGATATCATAGTATCGTCCATCCAGATAGAGATAGGTGTTTTTGTGCCTGCAAGCTCGCTTGTAGCCTGGGAGAACTTCTCCCTGCCGCTTGCGTTCAGTGAAAGGGATACTACCCACTGAAGATCGCCGTAGTCATTGGGCTGCTGTCCATAGTTAGCCTCTGCGATATCCTCGCCATTGAGGACTATCTCACCTGTAGGGGTGATATTGCCCTCCTCGTCGGTATCGTAGTCGCTGCCCTTACGGAATGTAAGCTCAGCCATATCGCCAAGTTCCTTAACTGCTGCGCCGGCATCGAAATCGCTTTCGCCTGCCTGCCAGGGGAATCTGACGATGATACGGTCGCTTTCGGGGTCGCTGTAGATCTCGTTGTCGTTGATACCAAGTGACGTAAGTCTTGTCTTGATAGTTTCGGTGGCTGCGTCCAGCTGTGCTTCAGTAGCGTCAAAATCGCCTGCCGGGGCGAAGGTAACATCTACACCGCCCTTGATATCAATACCAAGGCGGATATCATCAACACCCTTTATAACTGTGGTCGCCTTATCTCCGTAGAAATAATCAAGACCCAGGGCAGATGAAGCCGTAAACAGCGCAATCAAGCAAACGACAATGAAGAACGTTGATTTGCTGATTTTTTTCACGGTCTGTGCCTCCTGATTAAATTTTTACAGCAAACTGTGGCAAATTACGCAAATAGCACAGACCTGCTGTATTGCCATACGACAATTATAATTATTGTACTATAAAATCCCGGAAATGTCAAGCAATGGGGCAATGCTCCGCCTACATTTCAAGAATATGCACAATTTACACAATCTTTCATATAGCATCTTGCATAATTATACAAATACTCTATTGCGTCCCTGACATTAGCAAGGGACGCAATAAAGGCGTTGTTTATTTGAAGTGCTTCTGGGAAACTTTAAGGCGGTTCATTGCACGGTTGAGTGCTGCCTGTGTCTGGTAGTACTCCATGATGCTCTGCTTCTGGCGAAGCTGTTCCTCGGCACGCTGACGTGCTTCCTCAGCACGCTTTATGTCGATCTCCTCCGGAAGTTCGCAGGCATCAGCCAGTATTACCGCCTTATCCGGCAGAACCTGGATAAAACCCTCGGATATAGCAGCGTAGTGCCATACTCCTCCGGTCATATATTTCAGCTCTCCGGTTGGCAGACAGGTAACAAGCGGTTCATGACCTGCCATGATACCTAAAAGTCCGTCGATAGCTGTTATAACCAAATGCTCCACTTCGCCCTGGAAGAATATTCTGTCCGAGGCGATTATCTCAAGCTGAAAGGTCTTTTCCATAGCTTTGGTTTAGTCCTCCATATCGTGAGCCTTTGCAAGAACATCGTCGATAGTTCCTGCCATAAGGAAAGCGGCTTCCGGGTACTTGTCCATATCGCCGTCAATGATAGCCTTGAAGCCCTCGATAGTGTCCTTCAGAGGAACATACTTGCCCTTCAGACCTGTGAAGTTCTCGGCAACGTTGAAAGGCTGCGACAGGAACTTCTGTATCTTTCTTGCACGGTATACCGCCAGCTTATCCTCCTCGTCAAGTTCCTCCATACCCAGGATAGCGATGAT
>CAMOEP010000310.1 GCA_946612185.1 uncultured Ruminococcus sp. | reverse complement strand
GAAACAGGGATAAGATATTTCGGGCGCTTGCGGTCGTTTATTTCTATGGTGCAGGGTAGTTTGCCGTCTTTGCAAAGTTTCTTTATGTATTGAACGCTACAATTCTTCAAAGCTGCTGTATCTGTTACGGTCAGATATTCCACACACTCACTTCCTTTCAGACCTGCCATCATCAGTGTCGGGAGGTCGTCCCCGACAGACAGCGGCACCAGACCGCTGTTTCGGCTGTTAAGCTGTTTTTTCTCCCAGAAGCTCGCCGACAGTGCAGTGCAGCGCCCTTGCGATCTTCTGAACTATATTTATAGTAGGGTTGCGCTGCTCCTTCTCGATGCAGGAGATCATCTGAACGCTTACTCCCGACACTGCCGCAAGTTCACGTTGACTGAGTTCAAGCTGCATACGCCTTGCCCTGATAGACTTACCTAACGTCATATCTCTCGCCCCTTTCAATTTCGATAGCTGCCATTTCACGAAGAAAGTCCTCACGGATAGCGGCTCTGCGGCGCTGTTCACGCTGTTCCCGAACAAAGTGTTCACGCAGGAACGAGATGTAAACGACAGTCGAAAACACCGCAGTTGATGCGCTTATGATCTTGAATCCCAGCAGTTCACCTGTGAACGCTCCGATGATAAACCCGATTAGCCATATAAAGCAGATAACACCTGCTTTGATAACGTCCTTTTCCTCATTGTTCATTTTACCAATCCTCCTCGAATTCCAGCATTTCAAGTGCGTCCAGAACCGTTAGAATGTCTCTGGTGTGCCCGATGATGCCCTCGTGCCTGAGCCAGCAGTCGAAAACACAAGCTGCACCATATTCCTCGCAAGCATCATCAATAGTCCTGAACTGTGTGTTCTTCATCTCGTTGAACGCTTCAAGGACATTCTGTTTTGCGTTATCCATTCAGTCCCACCTCCCTGACATCGACGGCTTCTGTGAAGCGGTAGCCCTGAAGCTCTGCGATGTGAACGAGTGTAAGCTTGACCTCGAACGGCAGTCTGTAAGGTCCGAGTTCCAGCACCCTGTCGGCAAGCTTCTGACGCATCGGAAGTCTGATGCAGGTCTCTGCGCTCTCGACCGATGCTCCAATCTCCGGGTCGATCTTGTCCATGTGGTAGGTGATGAGTATGTACTTCATGGTTTTTCCTCCTTAATATAGCTACTTTTTGACTTTATTGAAAGATGAGCCATCATCGACTAAGACTGTTTTCGGAATACCGAATTTGATAATTTCGGAGTTAATCGAATCTATTCTCTTCTTATCATCTGCTCGAATAAAATTCGGGCAGTTTTTTTTTCTATTCATTTTCATGTCCTCACCTCTAATCATTAGTGTAACACAAGTTATTTTTTTATTGACGTTACGTCTGTTTTATGGTATAATCTCCATAGTGGACTACGGGATAACTGCGCCCTCAATCCCAGAAATTACGGTGTGCATAATGGTTCACCGCAGTAGCGGATATTTTCATATCGCTCTTGTTTTCGATGTAATTTGCTATCTGCTGGCAGCTGTACTTACCGGAACATATCATGTCATCGACCTCGGCACGAAGCTCCGGCGAAATCGTGTCCATTTTACTGGGTGTCCTGTACTTGAACCGCTTGACTTTCTTCCCGGCTTTTGAATTATCCGAACTGACTGCCACATTTACGGTCGTGCCCTGCGGAGCAGTCATGATCGGCATGAGCTGCCTGAACACCTCTGTGACAACAGCAGCGGCGGTTTTGGCAATAAGTTCTTCAACATTCTGAGAACCATACCCGCCTGTTCTGCGTATGCTCGGAAGTACTTCATCAAAAACCCAACGCTCAAACTTCTCTGCCGCAGGGAGCTTGCTCGAAACAATCAGGCGGTAGAGGTCACCTTCTGGTATGAAATTGACCTTCTGTGTACCGCCTGTGGTGGGGAGGTCGTGTTTCACGACCCCCTTGCAGTGACGAATAATAGCATCTTTAGTATTCTTGTACCCGAGAATTTCAGCACACTGAGTAGCCGGAAAATATTCCTTACCGTCTATGAGCATAACTCCAAGCTCACCGAACTCTGTGCTGCTGAATACTTTTAAGTCGTTCACCATTTTTCACTCCTTTTCTGTTGACGTTATCATGGTTTTATGGTATAATTCTGTTAGTGGATTACGGGATAACTGCGCCCAGTGTGTCCACTATGATAATTATAGTACGTTTAATGTTACTTGTCAAGTGCAAAAGTAATATTGAAATTACTTTTGTCTATTTGCATAAATTTTAATGAGGATTTTTGTATGTTTTATGATAATTTAAAACGCATTTGTGATGAAAGAAACATAAAAATAACCCCTTTAGTACTTGAATGCGGCGGTACAAAAGGGGTTATAAGTGGCTGGAAAAAAGGTGCTGCACCCAACAGCGATATTGTAATGCGATTGTCGGTAAGATTAAACGTACCGACTGATCTCCTACTTTTTGGCAAATACAGCAGTATGTCATTAAATAATTTATCTGCCGATGAGATAAAATTACTAACTATTTATAAGAAGCTATCCGACATTGACAAAGGAATTATTATAGGAGAAGCAAGAGTTCTCTCAGGAGATGTTAAGAAGACTTCCGAAGAACCTCAAAACACTATTTTTATTGAGACTTACTCTCTGCCTGTCAGCGCCGGAACAGGTGTTTATCTCGATAACTGCGAGCGTGAAATGATAAGAGTGCAGGAAACGGCTCTGACACACGAGGCAAATTTTGCGCTCCGTGTCTCGGGAGACAGCATGGAGCCTGACTATCATGACGGCGACACATTGCTCATACGCTCACAGCCGACGGTAGAGCTGGGCGAGGTCGGCATTTTCATTCTTGACGGCGAGGGTTATGTCAAAGAATTTGGCGGCGACTGCCTGATCTCCCATAACCCCAAATATAAAAATATTAAACTGGAAAAGTACAGCGAAATCTATTGCCGAGGGCTTGTAATAGGTGTGCTTGACGATGGCGATTTTGTTTAATGGCAACCAGTTGCCATTAAAACTAAATTTGGTTGCCATATTGCCATTAAAAATATGCCATTTTTTGACAGTCGAAAGCATAGCTATTCAAGCCTGCTGTTTGAACTTTTAAACGCCCAAAAGCATTGATTTAACAGGGTTTGCGAGGTTTTAAAACAGCTTTTCAAACGCTCAAACACATTAAAACGATTGAAATTTAAAAACCCCTGAAACGGCAGAAAAGAACCGTTTCAGGGGTCATTTTTTTGACACCATATTTTTCCATTAGCGTTATCCGAACGAATTCTAACGCTCATAAAACCACGTAATAACGCCATTTTAGCGCAGTTTATTCACGAATACCGCCCAGCAACGGAATTTAACATTTTTTGGGTTTTGCGTGTCAAGCAACAACACTTCTGCTGTATCACGGCAGAAGTGTTTTTGCGTTTTATGGAGCCGTGCTTT
>CAMOEP010000309.1 GCA_946612185.1 uncultured Ruminococcus sp. | reverse complement strand
TGCCGATTTTTACCGGCATTGTTTTCCTAAAATCCATAGGTCGAAAATTTATGTCTGCTTCTTTCCCGGCAGTCTCCTTGTCGTCCACATTTCTACGGCAGCCGGTAGCTTTCCTGTATGGCGGAAAGTAAATGCTGCTGCCCTGATGCAAGTGCAGAAGTGGCTTGACAAAAATTTCACATTGTGGTATAATTTGAATGAAATGGGGTGTATTTATGAATTATATCCGGCAGTTCTGCGTAATACTTTTGTTTTCCTTTGCGGGAGAAGTTCTGAGCCACGTTATCCCTCTGCCTGTACCGGCGAGTATTTACGGGATCGTCCTTTTGTTCATTGCACTGGAAACTAAACTTGTGAAGCTGAAGGACATCGAAAAGACCAGCAAGTTTCTCATCGACATTATGCCGATAATGTTCATACCGGCGGCAGTAGGTCTGCTGGAATCCTGGGACGTTGTAAAGTCCTCGGCGCTGGAATTCCTGGCGGTAATGGCGATATCGACGGTAGTTGTCATGGCGGCAGCCGGACTTGTGACACAGTTCATAATAAAGCGAAAGGGCGGTAGTGACAATGGTTGATTTCCTGGAAAACTCGGTGTTTTTCGGCGTAGCAATAAGTCTGCTCGCATACGGCGCAGGCACATGGCTGAGGAAAAAGACCGGGCTTGCGGTACTGAATCCGCTGCTTGTGTCGGTGATACTGGTCATTGCGTTTCTGGCGGTGACGAAGATAGACTACCAGAAGTACTACGCCGGCGCAAAGTACATAAGCTACCTGCTGACACCGGCTACAGTAGCGCTTGCGATACCGCTGTACCGGCAGTTTGAACTATTGAAGCACAACGCCGCAGCGATACTTGCGGGGATAATCTCCGGGGCGGTAACGAGTATGCTGTGTATACTTGCAATGGCGCTGATATTCGGCTTCACTCATGAGGAATACGTTACATTCCTGCCAAAGTCCATAACTACAGCGATAGGCATGGTAGTCAGCGAGGAACTTGGCGGCTATGCGTCGATAACGGCGGCGGTAATAATCATCACCGGTATATTCGGCAGCATCATCGGTGAACTGGTATTCAAGGTATTCCGCATCACCGACCCTGTGGCGAGGGGAGTAGCCCTGGGAACTTCCGCCCACGCTATCGGAACGTCCAAAGCAATGGAACTTGGCGAAACTGAGGGTGCAATGAGTAGTCTGTCCATAGTGATATGCGGACTTTTCACAGTGGTTGGAGCGATGATATTTGCAAATTTTATATAGAGATACTATCCGCTGTGAGGAAAACGCCTTGCAGCGGTTTTTTATATAGGTTAAATGAAACTAACTGCCTGTCCGTTTGGAGTGTTTAAAATTCATGTTATAGCTAACTAACTATTGAAACAAATTGTCCGAAACACAGAAATAATGTGAGTTAGCGGATAAAAACATTGACAACTTCCAGAGGCTATGCTAAAATGAATCGAAGGTTAGAAGAATCTAACCGCTAATCTGCTACAAGGAGAGGTTATTTATGAAGAAGTTTAGTTCTATCATTAGCGTTGCAGCTTGCGCAGCAGTTATGACTTCCGTCGTACCTTTTGCATCAAGCGCAGCCGATTCTGACGTTATTTATGGCACAATGAATATTCCCTATGCCGATTTTTACAAGGCTGAACTGGAGGGCGCACCTAACGCTTACGAGGTTGACGCTGTTTCTTCCGCTACATCTACAAAGGTTTTCAAGAACGGCGAAGGCGAACTTTTCGAGGGTACTTACAATGAGACTTGCGACGGAACAGAGACAAATCCTGCCGGAAATGCTATCGTAGGCAGAATTCTTGGTGTTACATATCCCGTAGCTATCACAGAAGCAGACCTTGCTGCACTGGGCGAGAACAACTACGGCTTTACAAAGCTTGAGACTGCACCTGACGTGTACAAGACTGTAACTGTTGCTGACGGTCAGGCTTCATTCTCTGAGGTAAACGATGCTGACCCCCAGACTGCTGCTTCAAGCATCAAGCTCAGCACAACAACTGCATGGGGCGACTACCTCATCGACGTTGTTGATGCTCCCGCAGACCTGGGCGCAATTTACGGCGCACTGGTTACTACTTCTGACGGCAGCAAGTACGCATTCCGTCATGAGCAGAACATCTGGAGAGGCGAGATCGCATGGTCAAGCGGTATCAAGACAAGTGAGCCTCACGGCAACAGCCTTGATTTCGAGGACTATGAGTCTCTTATGGGTTCAACTATCACAAAGGTAACTTTCATCACACTGAATGGTTACGTTAATATCAATACAGATACATACGTTCCTGTAAAGTTCGCTTCTGAGATTACTGTAGAGGACGCTGCTGCTGGTACAGGTTCTACAACATTCTCCGTTGACGCACCTGAGGACTACGCTAAGACTTACGAGATCGGTGATGGCTTTGAGGTTACTGATGGCAATATCAGCTTCACAGACCAGAAGCCTGGTACATATACCCTGAATATGACCGACGGCTCAGGCAAGTACGCTCCGCTGTCCACAACATTCACACTTACAACAGAGGATATCCCTGTAAAGTATGAGGACGGCAAGCTTGTTGCAGCAGACGGTTTCTCCGAGGAGGATGCTGCAAACTTCATCAAGAACATCAGCGCTGTTGAGGTAAACGGCACAAAGTTCAGTGCTGCCGGCAGAGGCGCAGTTAAGGTATTTGACGAGACAGGCGCTATCGACTTCGCAGCAGCAGGCAGAAACGGCAATGTTTTCGACGGTTCAGGCGAGTACTCCATGAACGTTACTGCTGCCGGATATACTAATCCCCTTATCTTCGCTATCACTGCTTCCGCTGAGGCAGAGGAGGAGACAACTGAGGCAGCCGCTGCAACTTCCGCAGCTACCACCGCAGCCGCAACTACAGCCGCTGCAACTACTACAACTGCCAAGGCTGCAACAACTGCCGCTGCTACTACAGCAAAGGCTTCCAATTCACCGCAGACAGGTGTTGCAACAGCAGCAGCTCCTTTAGCAGCATTTGCAGCAGCCGGCGCAGCAGCATTCATCTTCAGAAAGAAGAACGACTGATTAACGTGACTTCAGGTTATTGACTTCAGATAATTTGTAAACCGACCTCTGCGGGAGATTATCCTGCGGAGGTCAACTGTTGAAAGGAGCATTTTTATGCTGTTTCTGTTTGGACTTGCCATTGCCCTGTGCATACTTTTCCTTGGCGGTAATTCGCTGAAAAAGCACGCAGGAGTATTTTACGTCACCGGCGCTGTAGTCACCATAGTTGTCATCACAATTTCCCAGCTTGTGCAGAACCGCACACTTACCATTGAGAACGGATTTCTCCGTGACTACCTTATCGGAGTATTCTCGAAAGGCGCTTTAGCCGGCGCACTCTGGGCGGTAGTTATGTGGGGCGGCGCTCTGCCGAACGGTTCATGGCTTATCAAGAAGATAATGCCCA
>CAMOEP010000308.1 GCA_946612185.1 uncultured Ruminococcus sp. | reverse complement strand
TCGCCAAAGTCCACCTTGCGGTACATTGCCCAGCTTCCGTTGGTGATATAGCCGATATTCTGACCGCCTGACGCTAAGTCCTCTGTGCGGACGTTCTCGTTCTGTGCATAACTTTCAGCTTCGATAGTCTCAAATGCGGAAACAGGGTCGATAGGTGTCACATTTCCGGTAGGGGAGAGTGTAACAACGCCCTGGGGGAATGAATCAACTGTAAGGTCGTTGATGTAGTACTCGATATTCATATAGCCCTGACCGCAGTAGTCGCCCTTGTAGTCGGTAGGATCGGAGGGGTCAAGACCTCTTGCGATCTCCCACTCGTCGTCCATGCCGTCATTATCAGCATCGACTATCTCCTTCTTAGTAACAGCGGCAGGATAAGAATAAGTCACGCCGCACTGGATATGGTACTTGTCCAGGTCTGTAACTGAACTGTCGTAAGCGGAAGTGCCGCTGCATGAACCTGTGCCATTCTTAGTCTCAGCGGCGCACTGCTGGTCGATAGCGGTACGCTTTGTGGGGGATATACCGTTTCCGGCGAAGTTGATAACGTGGTCATAGGAAGCCTCGGCGCTCTCGGCGGTAACAGCGGTGGAAACGTCCTCGCCGCCTACAGTTATGGGGAAGTGGGTTGCGGAGTAGGTGGAGGAGTAGTTCTTATTACCGGAGTAGCTGATAGCGCTCCAGTTGTCATTAGCGCCATTGCGGACGGTGTTATCCTTGTTGAGGATACGGTTTCCGGAGAGATAGAGCATGAAGTTAGCGTTATCTGACACCTGAGCATAGTGGTAGCCGCTGGCAGTGGAGTTACCGGCTTTGAGGGTATTGTTTACATAGTTAACATGACCGATAGTGCCGTATGTGGTCTGATAACCCCAGTCGTAGATGATGTTATTGGTGAAGTCAGCCGCATTCTTGTCGGTTACTTTTCCCCGGAAATTTCGTGAAACGTTGTGGATAATAAGGTTGTGGTCGAAGGTGAAGTTTGCTCTGCCGAACATGATACCGAAGCCGTGGATACCCTTATCGTGACCGCCCCAGGAGTTAGCAGGGCCTATGACGGTATACTGGCAGGTGTAGTTGTCGTTCTTGGAGTAAAGTCCCCACTGTTCGTCACTTGACCAGCCGATAGAGCAGTGGTCGATAATTGAGTTTCCGCCGCCAGCGCCGCCCCAGGCATCGTTACCGGAGCTTGTAGCATTATATGGACCAGGACGGGAACTGATGTAGCGGACGATGATATTCTCGCCGCCCATGCCGAACTTGTAGTTCTTCAGGGTGATTCCAGATCCGCCGGGAGCAGTCTGTCCGGCGATAGTCACGTTGCTCTGGCAGACAACGGCGCTTTTCAGCTCGATAGTGCCGCCAACGTCGAATACTACGATACGCCCCGACTTGCTTACCGCATCACGGAACGAGCCAGCGCCGGAGTCGTTGAGGTTGGTGACGTGGTAGACCTCGCCGCCTCTGCCGCCGGTGGCGTACTTACCGCCGCCCACAGCGCCGGGGAAGGCGAGCAGTCCGGCAGCGGCATCAGCCGGAGAAGCGAAAGGGATAGCTGAGAATATCGCTGCTATACTTGCCGCCGCAGCGATGATCCTCTTGAAACTTTTCTTCATTCTGATTCCTCCTTGGTAAAAATTATTCCCAATTAACACAACTTCTCATTGTTATCTACATTATACACTATTTCCGAATAAAAAGCAATGAAAAATAGTACTTTTTCTGAACACATTTTCTCCACCCGATCTGTCAGGTGTTCAATATAGTCGCCTTTTCCCGGTTCTAAAGAGACTAAAATGCACACTTTAATAATGCGTAATGCGTAATGCGTAATTGTCGGGTATTGCGAGACTTACTGCTGCGGCAAGTCTTGCGAATTCCGGCAGTATTTAAGGCATAATAAATGTGTTCGCTTACGCACACAGATCTAAAACACATCGCCGTCAGGCGATACCATTAATTACGCATTACGCATTACGAATTACGCATTATTTTACGAATTACGCATTATTTAAAAAAGTGCTTGCAAATTCCGTAAAAGTATTGTATAATGGTATGGATAATATAATCGGGTAGTATGGCGTGTTTTCAGCCATTGCCCGTGTAACAAAGGAGGAACAACATTGGCTAAAACCAAAGCCGTCAGCAGTAAGCCTGAGAATGCCCTGCCTGCGCCGTCTGAGTACATAAAGTACCGACCACTATACTACGTCGCAGCTTTCCTCATTCCTGCCCTGCTGACATTCATTGCCTATGCGCTTTTCGGTGTGTACCCATTCGGTGAGCGCTCGGTACTGACCCTCGACCTCAATGGTCAGTACGTCTACTACTTTGAGGCGATCCGTGATGCTTTCTGGGGCGACAGAACCGCCCTCTACAGCTGGCAGCGAAACCTCTCCGGAGGCTTCCAGGGCGTTATCGGATACTACCTTGCCAGCCCATTCACCCTGATAGTCATTCTCCTGCCACGAAAAATGATCGTGGAAAGCCTGATGATAATGCAGCTTTGCAAAGTCGGTGCGTGCGGTGTGACTTTCAGCATCTTTGCACAGAAGTCAAAGGGTGTCCGTCCCTTACAGTCTGTGATATTCTCAACTATGTACGCTCTTATGGCGTTCGTAGCTATCCAGCTTATCGACCCCATGTGGATCGACGGCCCTATCTTCCTGCCGCTGATAATCCTCGGCGTTGAGTACCTTATCGACGACGGCAGAAAGATAAACTACATTATCCCCCTGGCGATCATGTTCATCGCTAACTTCTACATCGGCTTCATGGTGGCTATCTTCGTGGCTATCTACTTCACCTACTACCTGTTCTTCGGCGCTAAGACCAAGTTCAAGGGATTGCCTGATTACGCCAGGGTCATAGGAAGAATGGTTCTGGCTACAGCAGTGGGTCTGATGTGCAGCTATATCATGATAGTGCCGGTTTACAACGCTCTGGCGCTGGGTAAGTTCGACTTCTCCACACCGGACTACTCCTTCCGCACTATGTTCAACCCCCTGGAGCTTATCCCCTGCCTGCTCCCTGACCAGTACTACTCCGTTAACGTTGATGAGGGTACAAGAATGTACGGCAGACCTGAGATATACTGCGGTGTTCTCACTTTCGCCCTCGTTCCCCTGTACTACCTCAATTCCAAGATAAAGACTAACCGCAAGATCGGTCAGAGCTTTATGCTTGTGGTAATGTTCATGAGTATGTGGATAAAGCCTATCAATATGATGTGGCACGGCGGTCAGGACCCGAACTGGCTCCCTTACAGATACTCCTTCATCGTATCCTTTATACTCGTTGCTATGGCTGCTGAGGTGTTCGCTCACCTGGACGGCTATAACCTCAGCTTCAAGCACTGTGCAGGCGTTTTCGCCGCAGTTACCGTGCTTATCATACTCTTTGAGGCTAAAATGCCAAGCTTCAACTACAACGAGAATAAGTACAAGTACGT
>CAMOEP010000307.1 GCA_946612185.1 uncultured Ruminococcus sp. | reverse complement strand
TCGGGTTTAGTTTGTCCCTCCCCCTTTTCACCCTTGGGTTGTCCCCTTTGGCAGAACGTCCGTAAAACAGACAAATTTAGTAAAAGGAACGGGCGACTTAAATAATTCCCAAAAAGTAAATGCTGTTGCCCTGGACTGAATTTCAATGCATAATGATTAGTTATTGAATTCGTAATTCGTAATGCGTAATGCGTAATTAATGTATCGCCTTACGGCGATGTATTTTAAGAACGTAAGCGAACATACTCATTATACCGGAATTCGCAGTACTTGCCGCAACAGAAAGCCACGCAATATCTGACAATTACGCATTACGCATTACGAATTACGCATTAATTAAATTTGGAGGTCATATACAAATGAAACGCTGTCTTATTTTCACATCTGTACTCGCATCGGCTATTCTCCTGCTCCCGGCTATACCCGTAGGGGTCAGGGGAAGCGACAACGCCGACCATACACCAGATTCCGCCGCCATTTCGCAGGACGAACCCGCTATTCAGCAGTTCTACCGGGTTCTGGACATATCCTCCGGAAAAGTGCTGGACGTGCCTGTGAGGGAATACGTTATCGGGGCGGTATGTGCTGAAATGCCGGCGCAGTTTGGCGAAGAAGCCCTGAAAGCCCAGGCTGTCGCCGCCCATACCTACGCCCAGCGCCAGAAAATGCTCTCGGAGCAGTCTCCTGACCCCTCCCTCAAAGGCGCTGACTTCTCCAACGATACAAGCCGCTTTCAGGGCTATTTCACCGAGGAACAGGCCCGGCAGTTCATGGGCAGCCGCTTCGGGGAGGACTATAGCAAGATATGCTCCTGTGTGGACGAGGTTCTGCCGTACATACTCACCTATGAGGACGAGCCGATAATATCCGCTTTCCACTCCATGTCAGCCGGAGTTACTGAGAGCGCCGAAAATGCCTGGGGAACTGCCGTGGACTACCTTGTGCCAGTGGACAGTGAAGGGGACGAAAATGCTCCGAAATACCGTGAGGAAGCGACGTTTTCCAAAGACGAACTTTCCGCCCTGCTGATCGCCGCTTTCGGGGACATATCCCTGCCGGAGGATATTGGTGAATGGATAAAGGTAGG
Organism: uncultured Ruminococcus sp.; assembly: GCA_946612185.1. Classification (GTDB taxonomy): domain Bacteria; phylum Bacillota; class Clostridia; order Oscillospirales; family Ruminococcaceae; genus Ruminococcus. Next base: position 2,368 of record CAMOEP010000307.1, on the reverse strand, counting down.
GGAGGTGTCCCCTTCGGGAACGGTACTGACAGCACAGGTTTGCGGAAAAACTGTTACCGGCAGCGATATTCGCTCAGCCCTTGACCTGCGCTCAGCCTGCTTTGAGGTAAGCGCCGGGGAGGACAGCGTTACCTTCACTACCCGTGGCTTCGGTCATTGCGTAGGTATGAGCCAGTACGGAGCGAACTCAATGGCACAGCAGGGGAAAAGCTGGCAGGAAATACTCGCCCACTACTACCCAAACACTAAGATAATGCGTAATTCGTAATGCGCTCCAATATTTCTAAGGCAACACCGCAATCCATGCAGAAAAAGGCCGCCCGGTAATATCAAACCGGACGGTCTTGCTTTTTATTATGGTTTGCGGCGGTAAATATGCCGCTTTAGTAATCGCAGAGCGCAATTACGCATTACGAATTACGAATTAAATCTATTATCTTACTTTGTTAGCGATATCGTCAAGGAGCTTGCCCAGGAGGTCGTTTACGCTCATAGAACCTAAGTCGCCCTCACGTCTTGAAGATACGGATACTGTCTTGCCCTCGACTTCCTTATCACCGATAGTTACCCATACAGGCAGCTTCTCAAGTCTTGCGTCACGAACCTTCTTGCCTACCTTCTCGGCTCTGCTGTCGATAGATGCTCTGATTCCTGCTGCTTCCAGCTTTGCGATCACCTCGTTGCAGAAGTCAAGGTGACGGTCAGCTACGGGGATTATGCGAACCTGCTCAGGTGCTACCCACAGAGGCATTGCGCCTGCGTACTTCTCGATCATGTATGCAAGAGTTCTCTCATAGCAGCCAAGTGATGTTCTGTGAATGATGTAGGGGCGCTTCTTTGTGCCGTCTTCGTCAACGTACTCCATGCCGAAACGCTCTGCAAGAAGCATATCTATCTGGATAGTTACCAGTGTGTCTTCCTTGCCGTAAACGTTCTTGTACTGGATATCGAGCTTCGGGCCATAGAACGCAGCCTCGTCGATACCTATAGTGTAATCAACGTTCAGGTCGTCGAGGATCTTGCCCATAACTTCCTGTGCGTAGTCCCACTGTTCCTTAGTACCTTCGTACTTGTTCTTGGGGTTGGAAGGATCCCACTGTGAGAAGCGGAATGTGCAGTCCTCAAGAAGTCCTACTGTATCCAGCATCTCCTTAGCCAGTGCCAGACAGTCAGCAAACTCCTGCTCAAGCTGCTCAGGACGGAGTATAAGGTGTCCCTCGGAGATAGTGAACTGACGAACACGGATAAGTCCGTGCATCTCGCCGGAATCCTCCTTACGGAACAGTGTGGAAGTCTCGCCCAGACGCATAGGCAGGTCACGGTAAGAACGCTGTCTGTTCAGGAATACCTGATACTGGAAAGGACAAGTCATAGGTCTGAGAGCGAAGCACTCCTTCTCCTCATCGTAGGGGTCGCCCATGATGAACATACCGTCAAGATAGTGATCCCAGTGACCGGAGATCTTGAAGAACTCACGCTTTGCGAAGTAAGGTGTCTTTGTAAGCAGGTAGCCGTGCTTCTGCTCAACGTCCTCGACCCAGCGCTGGAGAGTCTGGATAACTCTTGCACCCTTGGGGAGTATAACAGGGAGTCCCTGACCGATAACGTCAACTGTTGTGAAGTATTCCAGTTCACGGCCCAGCTTGTTATGGTCACGCATCTTAGCTTCCTCACGCTGTTTCAGGTCAGCTTCCAGGTCAGCAGCCTTGGGGTAAGCAACAGCGTATACACGGGAGAGCATCTTGTTCTTCTCGCTGCCACGCCAGTAAGCGCCAGTGCATGAGAGAAGCTTGAACGCCTTTACAGGGGCAGTAGTCATAAGGTGAGGGCCGGCGCAGAGGTCGGTAAATTCGCCCTGCTTGTAGAAAGAGATAGGCTCGCCCTTGCCGGCGTGTTCCTCGCAAAGTTCAACCTTGTAAGGCTCATCCATTTCCTTCAGCTTAGCGATAGCCTCCTCAGGGGACAGCTCGAACTGTTCCAGAGCAAGACCTTCCTTGACGATCTTCTTCATCTCAGCCTCGATAGCTTCCAGTTCTTCGGGAGTGAAAGGCTTTTCAAGGTCGAAGTCGTAGTAGAAGCCGTTGTCGATAGCAGGGCCGATAGCCAGCTTAGCGGAAGGGTACAGGCGCTTTACAGCCTGAGCCAGGATATGTGAAGCAGTATGCCAGAAAGTCTTTTTACCGTCCAGTGAATCGAAAGTACATACCTCGAATTCGCAATCGCTGTCGATAACAGTGCGGAGGTCTTTCACCTCGCCGTCGATCTTAACGCAGCAAGCAGCCTTGTAAAGACCCATGCCGATGCCCTTGATTATCTCAGCAGCACTTGTTGCGGACTCGATCTCTCTGATGCTGCCGTCCTTTAATGT
>CAMOEP010000306.1 GCA_946612185.1 uncultured Ruminococcus sp. | reverse complement strand
AGGAAGAGTTCTCGGTCGAGGAAGGCAAAGAAGCAAAACAGGCAGTGGATGTCGTAGATTCCGGCATTTGCGGGAATAATGCGACATGGACGCTGACTGGCACGGATGACAATCTTACGCTTACGATTAGCGGAAATGGGGATATGAGTGAGTTTTCTGAGTCCAGTATCCCGTGGATCGCTGAAAGAGATAAGATTAAGGCAGTCGTGATCGAGGATGGGATCACAAGCATCGGTAGTTATGCGTTTTATTCGCTGAACAAGGTGAAGAGTGTAACGATCCCGGACGGCGTAACAGAAATAGGAAATTCAGCATTTTCTTACTGCAGCAGCCTTAGGGATATTTATTATGGCGGAACAAAATCGGAATGGGATGCAATCGATGGAAGTGGTTTTTACACTTATATGGATAACTTGGCCCTCCATACATCCGATGGAGTTTATGGCATAGTGAGTGCTGAAGAGATCACATTAAACAAGACTTCTGCCACGCTTGTAAAGGGGGCGTCCCTGCAGCTCAAAGCGACGGTGACCCCTGCAGATGCGTCAGATGGGATGGTGACCTGGAAGTCCAGCAACACCAAAGTGGCGACTGTTGCAAGCACAGGCAGAATCAAAGCTGTTGCAGTAGGAACCGCAACGATTACTGCTTACACAGGCGGCGAAACGCTGAAAGCTACCTGCACTATAAAGGTAGTAAACCCGTACACGATCAAGTTTAATAAGAATGCCACGAAGGCAACTTTGTCGACGACATCCAAGAAAGTCAATCCAGGCAGCGCCATCGGAACACTTCCGACTCCGAAATATTCAGGCTATTATTTCCAGGGATGGTATACGGCTAAAACAGGTGGTAAAAAAATAACAACGAGCACAAAACCTTCAAAGAATATGACTTTATATGCTCACTGGGTGGTATGTAAATCCATCAAGAAGGCGACTGTAAAGGTTGCGTCCTGTATGTATAGTGCAGAGGCATGCAAACCGGCGGTCACTGTAAAACTGGGAACGAAAACACTCAAAAAAGGGCAGGATTATTCTGTCGCATATTCCAATAATATAGCGGTTGGCAGCAAAGCTTTAGTAAAGATTACCGGCAAAGGACAATACAAGGACAGCATTTCCAAAAACTTTACAATTAATAAATGCAGCATGGATAAGAAGTACATTTCTGCCAAGCTTGCTCAAACCACTTACAACTACTCTGGAAAAGCAATAACACCGTCGATAACCGTATATCTTAATGGAAAGCATAAGCTGAAAAAGGGGACCGATTATAAGGTTTCCTACAAGAATAATATTGAACCGGGGAAAGCAACTGTTCAGATTACAGGCAGGGGCAACTTTGTCTCGAAGAGCAGAAGCTTTACATTCACCATTAACAAGATTAACCAGCCGATCAAGCTGAGTAGAACCTCCTTATCATTACAATATAAGGATATCGGCACTACATATGACGTGACTGCTACAGGGGTTAAGGAAAGTGCGGGATTGACGGTATCCAACTCGAATACATCTGTTGCAGCAGTAAGTGGCTCAAACGGAAAGTACAAAATTAAGATTAAGGGGGTTGGCAAAGCCAATATCGTATTCAAAACGAATAAAGCAACAAAACATTATAAGGTGACGACGAAAACGCTGTCTATCACAGTGGTGGATAATCGAAAGACTCCGACCATTACGCTGCCACAGCAGACATATGATCTGCACGTCGGAGATGCTGCATTCAACCTTGGCGCAGCATGCGACAGTGACGGCACTCTTACTTATACATCCAGTGATACAGATATTCTTACCGTTGACCAAGACGGGACAGTAACTATTGCCGGAGACCAGGAAGGCACTGTAAGCATTACGATTACTTCCAACGCAACCAAAAACTATATAAAAGGCACTGCTGAAGTAAGTATTACAGTATCCCACACACAAGGGTTGACCTATGTAGAGAGAATTGAACTGGATGAATACACCTTACGCCTGTACGAAGGACAAACAGTGCAGATTACTGGCACGGTGATTCCTGAGAATGCGTCCAACACTACCCTGTTATGGTCGAGCTTTAATGAAGGCGTGGCCGAAGTGGATGAGAATGGTTTTGTGACTGCGCTTTCTGAGGGTGAGACTGTAATAACGGCCGAAGCGCAGGACGGCTCCGGCGTGACGGCTGAATGTGAAGTGACCGTCGTCCGCCCTGACATTACTGTGACGAGAATAGAATTGGATCATGAGGAGCTGCAGCTGACGGCTGGCGAAGAAGCGACTCTGGTCGCAACAGTGGAGCCTTATGATGCAACAGAACAGGGGCTGACGTGGAAGAGCAGTGATGAGGATGTGGCGACTGTTGATGAGGACGGTTGTGTTACCGCTGTAGCTGAAGGCGAGGCTCGGATTACTGTCAGTGCCACTGACGGGTCAGGTGAGACCGCTGAATGTATCGTGCGGGTATCGCCTTATATCATTTATGTAGAAGAAATTGAACTGAGTAATGATACACTGCGTTTGTGTGTGGACGATACAATTCGGATTACCGCAACAGTGACTCCAGAGGAAGCATCCAAGCCAGCTCTGCTATGGTCGAGCAGCAATGAGAACATAGCCAAAGTGGATGAGAACGGGTTTGTGACTGCGATTTCTGAAGGGGAAGCTGTAATAACTGCCGAAGCGCAGGACGGCTCCGGCGTGACGGCTGAATGTGAAGTGACCGTCGTCCGCCCTGACATTACTGTGACGAGAATAGAATTGGATCATGAGGAGCTGCAGCTGACGGCTGGCGAAGAAGCGACTCTGGTCGCAACAGTGGAGCCTTATGATGCAACAGAACAGGGGCTGACGTGGAAGAGCAGTGATGAGGATGTGGCGACTGTTGATGAGGACGGTTGTGTTACCGCTGTAGCTGAAGGCGAGGCTCGGATTACTGTCAGTGCCACTGACGGGTCAGGTGAGACCGCTGAATGTATCGTGCGGGTATCGCCTTATATCATTTATGTAGAAGAAATTGAACTGAGTAATGATACACTGCGTTTGTGTGTGGACGATACAATTCGGATTACCGCAACAGTGACTCCAGAGGAAGCATCCAAGCCAGCTCTGCTATGGTCGAGCAGCAATGAGAACATAGCCAAAGTGGATGAGAACGGGTTTGTGACTGCGCTTTCTGAAGGGGAAGCTGTAATAACTGCCGAAGCGCAGGACGGATCCGGTGTAAAAGCAAAATGCGAAATGACAGTCCTCCCTGCGGACTACACGAATCCTATTGAAGATTTTACATTCGAGGTTTTGAATGGCACTTATTGTTCTGTAACCGGATACACAGGCGCTGATTCTGTAATAATCATACCGGAGAAGGATGCAGACGGGCACTATGTGCAAAGCATTGGAAGCAGTGCTTTTAATGGGAAAACGTTTATTAGCAAAGTCGTTGTTTCCAAGCGGGTCACCAGTATAGAAGAGTATGCATTTTA
>CAMOEP010000305.1 GCA_946612185.1 uncultured Ruminococcus sp. | reverse complement strand
TTGCCACGCTGAAAAAAGAAAAACTGTATCAGATACCTACATACCGAATGAAGCGTGAAGAAGTCAAAACCGTTATCTTCCGTTATATCTTCGGCTACTACAACACCCAGAGAATCAACAGCTTCAACGAAGGCGGTCTCCCACCTGTGGCACTAAGAACTTCCAAGCAGCTCTCTCATCACGCTGCATGACTCCGGCCTATCTAAGATTTTGGGTATTCTCCGACTGCACATTTCTTGACAATTCCAGGCAGTGAGCATATATTCTTACATACCGATAAAAAATCACCACCGCACATATCCGTTTTACCGGTATTTATGCGGTGGTGTTCCTTTATTATTCTTTTGTTGCAGGCGGCGGAGTTTCAGCAGGAATTTCCACAGCAGGTTTCGGAGCAGTCAGCTTTTTGACCGCAAGGCTAAGAAGCCATGCAAGAAGCCTGTAACCTACTGTTATAACCAGTCCCCAGAGGAGGGCGTTGAGGAATACATACCAGTGCTGCTGATAAACATGATGCCATCTGTCCATACTCCACTGTCCGTTCACATCAGGGTACTTCGCATTGAAGTCGCCGTAGGACTTTCTGTCGAAAAGGTAGGACACAAGGTAAAGTGCGTATGTCGCATTTGAGATATTGCTGAGAATAAACTTTACTACCTTATTGCTTGACTTTATATCATACAGTATAACGAAAATGGAGATCGTCATAAGGTATATGGGATATGAGCCGTAGAAGTTGAAGTGCCAGGAGGTAAAGTGGAAACTATTGTCAGCGTTGGTAGAAGAAATAGTGTGAAGATAGGAGCTGAGTGTGATGAATGCCCAGGAAGCGGCGAATACGCCAAATGCCATGAGCTTTGCCTTCAGCTTGTTCTGAGGAGGATACTTGCGGATATATGCACCGAAGAAGTAGTAAGCAAAAGGCCATATATCACTGAGGTAATCCGGGAAAGGTCTTATCTGGTCATCTTTGGTGAATCCCCAGAAGTAACTTTTTGCAAATACCGAGATGCAGGCTATGGTGCATACCATGATAACTGCCTGCTTCTTATTTTCCAGACCATTTATAGCCAGGTTAAGGAAAGGTATCAGCACAAAAAGTGATACATAGAACCTTACATACCAGCCATAGTCTGCCGCTTCAAATTGCAGGAAGTACTTAGCCAGATTCCACAGACTCAGGTCTGTTCCGAACACCTCTTTGTCAACTCTCAGGCAGAAGATACCAATGAACGCATAGATGACGATTATTCGTATCAGTCCCTTGTAGTAGGAGGCGGATAGCTTTTTATTCACCATAAGGTAGCCGGTAACTGTCATGAATATCGGTACACAGCAGTAATAAAGCCATCGCATCGCTATGGGGATAATGAACCAGGTATCGCCGGATTGTATAGGCGTGTAATAGAAGCCGTCATAAAGGAATGTGTGGATACCTACAACGAAGAACGCTGCGATTATCTTCAGTATGTCGATACCGGCAAAGTAGGGTTTTGCAGGTTTCGGCGGCGGCAGCGGTACTTCAGCCGGTGTATCCGGCGAACTTACTGCCGCAGTTTCCGGCTTGTTCTCAGTCTTCACCGAGGTATCATCATTTTGCTTATGTTTTCGTTTACTCATTTTAACTTCCTTCCTTTTTTTGATCTGATACAGTTCTCACGAACCAAATATGCTCAGTTACATTAATTATACAACATTATATCCTACAAGTCAATGAATTTTTTTAGGCAACACCGCACAGAGATTGTGGTGCAGATGCGCAGTCAGATTTTACGGCAGATTGTGCATAAATTTCGCAGGCATACTGACGTATGTCAAAAAATTTATGTGCAAGATGCCGGAAAATATGCAAGCAGATGTGCCACAAAGCCGTCAGGCGGTCTTTGTGCGGTGTTGCCTTTATTATAAGGTGAAAATGGGAGCTCTCATAATTATTAGACGAAAAATCCGGTGAATTCTCTCAGCAAAATCAGAATCTTCGGCGATATATACAATCCAGGTCACTAAAAATAGTGCATAATGTTCTACGCTTCCTGCTTTTGTTCCATGTGGAACATTTCAAGTACTCCGTTTATAAAAGGTACTGCCACGCTGAAACCAAGTGCGGCAAGCATCTGTGTTCGCTCAAGGGCAACTGTGCCGAATATTCCCTGAAGAAATGGCACTGTCACTGCCGCTGCAAGTACTGCAAATGAGATCACAACTGCCCAGAGCAATTTCATATTGCCGAAAGGGTTTATCTGGAAAAGTCCCCGGCTTTCGCTCCTGCACTCAAATACATGGATAAGCTGGGACATTACAAGAGTGATAAGCGCCGCTGTACGTCCTTCCGTGATAGTTCCGCCGCCGTGGAGTATCACGGAGAATGAACCAAGGGTGCAAAGTCCTATCAGTATCCCCCGGAACACTATCTTCCACATCAGTCCGCCGGCAAAAAATCCCTCCGTGGAACGCCTCGGCGGACGGCTCATAATATCACGCTCCGGCGGCTCAGAACCCAGCGCAACGGCAGGAAGTCCGTCCGTTACCAGGTTCACCAGCAAAAGCTGTACCGGCAGAAGCACCACCGGCATACCCATAAGTATCCCCAGAAACATAGTAAGAACTTCACCAATATTGCACGAAAGCAGATACCTTACAAACTTCCTGATATTGGCGTACACACATCTGCCCTGCTCAATAGCACTGACCAGCGTTGCAAGGTTGTCGTCAAGGAGTATCATATCTGCCGCCTGACGGGTAACGTCCGTTCCTGTCATGCCCATTGCCACTCCCACATCAGCCTCCTTGATCGCCGGTGCATCATTCACTCCGTCGCCGGTCATAGTGACTATCTCGCCCTTTCGCCGGAAACTGCGTACTATCCTGAGTTTGTGCGCAGGCTCAACTCTTGCGAACACACTGCATCTGCCTATAACACGGTCAAGTTCCTCGTCAGAGATCGCATCAAGTTCCGCACCGGTCATTACCTTTCCGCCCCGGAGAATGCCTGCCTGTTTCGCTACAGCGGCGGCAGTCTTCTTATGGTCGCCGGTTATCATGACCGTTTTCACTGATGCGGCTGCACATTTGCGTATAGCCATTTTTGCCTCCTCACGGGGCGGGTCAGACATTCCGGCAGTACCCAGGAAGATAAGGTTTCCACGCTCCGGGTCAAGGTTCTCACTTTCACAGTAAGCAAGCGCCAGCACTCTCAGCGCATTTTCCGACATCTCATTCACAGAATCCGCTATCCTCCGGCGAACATCACCAGTCATCGGCACTATCCTGCCGGCGCTGTCCATGTACATACTGCACCGTGGAACAATAACCTCCTCAGCACCTTTCAGCCAGAGAACTCTGCCGCTTTTGTCGGTGGTATGTACTGCCATGAACCGTGTCTCGCTGTCGAAGGGAAACTCCCCAAGCCGCCGGCACTGGTTCTCAAGGCTTTGGGCGGTGATGCCGGCTTTTGCGGCGGCGATCAGC
>CAMOEP010000304.1 GCA_946612185.1 uncultured Ruminococcus sp. | reverse complement strand
TGCCGTAAAATCTGACTGCGCATCTGCACCACAATCTCTGTGCGGTGTTGCCTTAGAAAAAGTCCAGCGATTGCTGGACTTTTCTTGTCTGTGAGATTCATTTTCAAAAGTTTACCTTAACAACCACATTGCTGTCAGCGCACATACAGTCAACGCCGCACTGGTCAGCAGGGGAGTTACAGGGAGACTGCGGTCGCTGACACGTTTTCCGGAAATAGCCATTCCAAGGAGAGTTCCGGCGCTGCCGCCTGCAAAACCGGCTAAACGGCTTATTTTGCGGAGTTTACGTTTCCTGTGAAAGAAGCCGGTTATAGCTGCGATGATGTTGACTGCCGCAAGCCATATAAGGACGTGCAGCCCGATGTCGTGGTTAAGCTGCCAGTCGAGAGGATCTTCTGCGATCATGAAAACTCCGCACCAGAAAGCAGACGATAAAAGTGCTGTCAGCCACCAGCTTGACCTGTGACGCTTTCCAAGTACAGCAAGAACTGCCGATGACACCAGTGTTCCCAAGCCGCCGCCCAGGGCGCACAGTGCAAGGGTCAGTGTCCGGGAGTCATTACTTTTGCGGTGGGAAATATGCGTCTTATGCGCCATGAAGTCAGCTCCGGCAACGATCAGCGCTGCAATATTCACAAACGCCAGAAAACTGCTCATCTGCGGCAGAACACCATAGAACACACCGCTTTCCGCAACCGTCTGAACTCCACTGTGAAGCAGACCGTGAGTACACAGAATTATAAGTACGGTACTTGTTACGGTGAACAGGGCAGTAAGGAAATGGTTTATCGTTCCGTCCGAGGAGCATACTCCAAGACTTATACCTTTTTTCAGCGGGTATAGCAGCAGAACGTCCTTCTTATTAAAGAGGTCGAGGAGAATATGCGAAGCTGCACCGGCGGTGAAGGCAGACGCAAGGGGAGGGCAGATAAGTGCGACTGCCTGGCTCATAAGGATAAGCCCAAGTGCCGAATGAGTAAACGTCCGGTGACTGGAAATGAAGCCAAAAATGCAGCATAGCAGAAGCAGTACCGCACCTGTCAGCATTTTCTGTCCGGAGCCGTTTGAGAAATAGCTAAGCAGAGTGCCGCCGTGAGTGCTGTCGAACCAGAGTGTACCGGCAGTCAGCAGCAGAGCGAGTATTCCACCAAAAACAGCCCCTTCCTTTTTGGAATTGTTAAGGCAGTCAATGTCGCATATCCAGCCGCCTACAGCGCCGCCGGAGACTGCACAGGTAAGTCCCAGAACATCCGAGGGCTGGGTCATAAGTATAGCTGCCGTGATACCGGCAGGGATATGAGTTCTTCCAAGCATAGCCTACCACCTGGATCACTTTGCAGCATTGCGCTTTATCTGAAGCCTTACATCGTCGCCTCTGAATTCAAGGCAGGCGTATCCGGAGGTTATACGGGAAACCACACGCTCATCATAGCGGCTTGAGATAGCACGGAAGTCCATATTAGTGCTTATGATCGTGGGGCGGCTTGCGCTCAGTCGGGTGTTAATGATATTGTAGATCGTTGAGTTATAGAAAGAAGTCTCGAACTCTGTCCCCAGGTCATCGAGAATAAGCAGGTCAGTATCCATAACAAGGTCGAGCATTTCAGTGGAATGTTCATAGCTGAAATGTTCCTTTTCGATATTGCGGAGGATATTGATTATCGAGTCGTAGATAACAGAGAAGCCTTTTTGAATGACCTGATTTGCGATAGCCAGAGAAAGGTGAGTTTTTCCAAGACCTGTAGGGCCGAACATCAGCACACTTCCGGAGCGGGGAGTGAAGTTATTGGCATAATCCTTGGCGTAATTGTATATACGCTCCATAGTGAAGTAGTCCTCGCCGGAGTAGTAGCTTAACTGGAAAGTATCGAAGCTGGAAAGGACAAGCTTGGTGTTGGCGTTCAGTTCCTCCGTCCGGAGCATACCGCACACCTTTTTTAAGCAGTCGCAGTAGTAAGCGCCGTTGTAGCCAGTGTCATTACATTTGGAGCAGGTGAAGTGAACGTCCAGATAATCTGGGGGAAAGCCGTTATCGGTAAGGAGCTTGCGGACAAGTATCTGACTGCTTTTATTCTGCTCCTCGATGCGCTTTATTTCCTCTTTAGAAGCTTCCATGCCGGCGCTTCCGATAAAGCGGATAAGTTCCTTTCCTGTGCGGAAAAGAGCGTCGTTTATTTCTTTTATCTGTGGTATCTTTTTGTTCACTTCTTCGATATGGCGATCGCTGTCGCTGATAGCTTTCTGACGGCGAGCCTGAACAATGGCAAGCGCCCTGCTGGTGATATTGCTGTTCATGATCTGCCTCCTTTCGATCAGAAGTTGTTGATTACGAATTTATACTTGTCCTCATCAAAATCACCGTCTGATGATGAGGAATTGCCCTGAGAGGGCTTTTTCTTTTTGCGGTACTCACTTTCAGCAGCCTTAACGTCAGCAAGAGTCCGGAAACCGCTGTCAGTCCAGGAAATAATTATCTTATTAATGTACTCAAAACTTAGCTTGTTTATCTGTTCGATAGTTTTTTCGTATGCATAGTGCAGCATTTCCGTGTCGATGCCTTTAGAGCGCCAGATGTCGATGATTTCCTGCTGTTTTGTAGTGGGATTGCGTTTCATTTCAAATGCGCTCATTACTTTAAAAGTATAGTCATGGAGACTTGAAAGACGTTTCACTTCCGCCTCAGCCTCGCTGAACGTATTCAGTCCTTTTTCAGCCCATGAACAGGCAACTTTTTCGATATAGTTCGGTGAAGCCTTGCCTATGCTGGAGCAGTAGCCGATAAGTACTATGATAACTTCCTTTTTCAGTCCCAGATAAGTGAACAGCCATATAAGAGTGCGCTGCATAGTGTGGTTCAGTGAACCCACAGTCAGTTCAGCGACCTTGAAAAGTTCCGAAAGATCGGCGGATTCGCTGAGCATACCGCTTATCTGCGAGGGAGTCATTTCCTGGCGTTGACGTGGAACAGCCTGGGCAGGGGACTCTATTATAGTTTCCTCGATAGTTACTGGTTCTGCCGCTTTGACGGGAGCAGGCTGCACCGGAGGCGTGGGAGGTGTCATGATGCTGCTTTGCTGAACGGGAGACTCACCGGAAAGCACGTTGACCTGCTGCCAGAAAGCAATAGCATCGTTTACAGAATCAGCAGGAACACCGGTATTAGCCGAGATCTCCCCGGCAGTTAAGGCTTTGCCGGAGCATCTGAGAATGTACAGCAGGACTTTAAGCTGCTCACCGGTAGCCAGTTTGAGAAAATTATCCGCAACGATACAGGGGATACCGAACATTGTTCCCCAAACGCCGCTGTTTGCCTTGAATTCCAAAATAACCCCTCCAGAAATGTTAGCCATTCGTATGGCTCAAAAATGTGTGTTTACTATTATATCACAGTTTTTTTGAAAATGCAAGAGGAGTATTTCATCCAGGGCAGCAGCATTTATTTTTGGGGAATTATTTAAGTCGCACGTTTCTTTTACT
>CAMOEP010000303.1 GCA_946612185.1 uncultured Ruminococcus sp. | reverse complement strand
GTAAATAATTCAATTAACTGGATGTACGCCGTTTAACCGTTTCTTCTGTAACTAACATATCAGAACCCCACAATTGCAAAAAATACGCAAAATAGCCGATAAGAACTTTGTACCATTGCAAAGCGGGTTGAGCGACGTACAAAGTACCGTTTCTTTTAAAGTAAGCGAGCCGAAGGCAAGCGACAACGTGGGGGTGGTCAAGCTGACGCAGCTTGACAAATGTTTAAAAATCAGATATAATTTATGTTGGAAATTTCCGCTTTGGAGGCTTTAGAGAATATGAAAAGAGATGCGGGTTACAATACCCGGCAGAAAGAAAAACTGCTGGACTTTCTCATAAAAAATAAACATAAACATAACAACGTTCAGGAAATCAGCGCTTACCTCGCTGAAGAAGGTTCGCCCCTGGGTACGGCTACTATCTACCGCCAACTCGATAAACTGGTAGAGTCCGGCGTGGTGCGGAAGTACTCCTTCGACAGCAAAACCGGCGCTTGCTACCAGTATATCGACGACGGGCAGGCGTGCCATGAGCATTTCCACCTGAAATGCCTCTCCTGCGGCAAACTTATCCACCTGGACTGTGGTCACCTTATGAGCATAAATCAACACATCGCCCATAACCACGGCTTTATCATTGACCCAAGCCAGACCGTCTTTTATGGCAAGTGCGCCGACTGCGCCGCTGCTGAGGGCGAGGAAGTTCCGGAGCATGACGGACATTCCTGCGGCTGCGGAAACTGCGGCGACTGAGCCGGGTATACCTTCACCGCCGTGGTATTGTCGGGAGCTGTATAGACCGTGGGACGTGGCGTGTATATTTTCATGTCGCTTTCCATGAGTATCACCTCCGGTATTAGTCATTCCCCGGCAACGGTGTTTTATTCAGGAGGACTTTAACATGATGAAAAAAATTCTGCGTATACTGCTGTATTACGCCGCCTGCGACATCTTCTCGCTTTTCATATGCCTTACCCTTGCTGCGTCGGGAAGTATTCCGATGCGTATACTATGTACACTTCTGACCACCGGAGTACTGGCGAGCCTGATGCTGAACCTGGGGATAAATCTGGCGAAAGAGGACAAGCCTGATGGTATCGGTTCAGCGTTCAGTATGGCGGCACTTTACAAGCAGGGCGTGTGCATAATCCCGGAAGTAAGCTGGATAATCCTGCTTGTGAACCATTTCAGGGAAGGTGACTACTACCGGCTTCACAAGCTGATAAATGGCTGGTTTCTGCCGCTTTTCAATATTATGGATTCCGGGATAAGTTCAGCGCCTCTTACCGGTTTTCAATTATTTCTGATGCTTCTTCTTGCGGAAGTACCAGGCTGGCTGCTTATGGGCGGATACCTGTGGGCGGCAAAAAAGTAGCACTATTTAAATGTTCGGTTAACAGTAGTTTTTTGGTGCGGTAGTTTCGTGAATTCAGGCAGTTTTTTTAATTCGTAATGCGTAATTAATGTATCGCCAAACAGCGATTTATTTAAAGATGCTTGTTCATCGCAAGGCTGACGGAAACCGGTATCTTTAAAAACGTGCCGAAGGCACACGATAATTACGCATTACGAATTACGCATTTTACGGTGAACAAATTCCCCAAAAAGTAACCGGACAATAGGAGTACTGCCGAGCCAGTAACCATTATGCATTATGCATTAAAAATAAAGGAGAGAAAAACATATGGCAGGTATAATTCTGCACAAAACTATAATTATGCTTATCCTGATGCTGGTAGGCGTACTTTGCGCCAAGTCCGGCATCATCTCCCAAAACGGCAACAGCGACCTTTCCCGCTTCGTCCTTCAGGTGGTCAACCCAGTAATGATATTCATGTCCTACCAGACCGACCTGGACAGCCGCCTCGTTCACAACCTCCTCATCAGCTTCCTTGTCTCCTTCGGCACGTTCCTTATCCTAATTGCCGGAACGTACCTCCTTATCCGCAAAAAGGACGGCAGAGAAACTGAAATAGAACGATTTGCCGCCATTTACTCAAACTGCGGCTTCATGGGTATCCCCCTGGTGGACGCTATGTTCGGCGGCGAGGGCGTTCTCTACCTCACCGGCTTTATCACCGTTTTCAACCTCCTGGTGTGGAGTCACGGCGTTATTCTCCTGTCCGGTCAGAAAAGTATGAAACAAGTCCTAAAAGTATTCACCTCCCCCACTATCATCTCAATTTTCCTCGGCATAATCACCTTCTTCGCCGGTTTCCGCCTGCCGGATACTCCCTCTCAGGCGCTTACCCTCATCAAGGAACTCAATACCCCGCTTGCTATGGTGGTATCCGGCGTGACTATTTCCCAGACCCGCCTTTCCGATGTTATCCACCGTCCGGGTATCTTCCGGGTGTGCCTGGTGAGACTGTTGATTATACCTGCTGTTATTTCTTTGACGCTTGTTCCTTTTAGTATTGACCAGAAGGTCATGCTCACTGTCGTCATCGCCGCAAGCGCTCCCCCTGCCGCTATGTGTACTCTCCTCAGCATGAGATACGGCAGAGATTCTGTCTATGCTTCACAAATTTTTGCCGCAGGAACTATACTATCTGTAATTACTTTACCAATTATCACAAAGTTCACGGAATATTTAACAAAAAACCTCACCTGACTTTGTTAAATACGCTGATTTTTAGAATTATTGCTGAGAAATGTTTATTTATTCATATCTTTGTGTTATAATAAATATGCAAACATAGATAATCGGTTGACTATTATCATGCAGTCTACACTACTACATTAACAAGAACGGAGTTTTGACTAATGGAAAAAAGAGGAATAAGCAAACTCGACCTGAAACGGCGCAACAGGATGCAGATCCTTCGTGTCATCAGAGAATCAGGTCCTATCTCCCGAGTTGACGTGGCAAGCGCACTGGAGATAACAAGAGCAGCAGTCACAATCATTACTAACGAAATGATCGAGGAAGGTGTACTGGTTGAGATCGGTGAGGCGCCGATCAATACCGAAAAGCTTCAGAAGGGCAGAAGAAAGATACTTATTGATATCAACGTTAACAGCCGCTTCGCCCTGGGAGCTACAGTCGATGAGAAGGAGGTAACTCTCGGTCTGACTAACCTGAATTCAGATATACTGGATAAGTCAAGCATGGTCATCGACGAGAGAACCACCAGCAAGGATATCATCAACTTCATCGTCAAGACAGCTAATATCATGATCGAGAACAGCGCCCTTTCTAAGGACAATGTTCTGGGTCTTGGCGTGGGTATCGTTCCTTCCATGTGGGGCAAGCTGAAGATATTCTACAAGGACGGAGTTCTGGATTTCAGCAACTTCATCGACAAACTGAAGAGCGGACTTGACATCGACATTCACTGCGGAAATGCTATCGGTCTTATGGCACTCGCCAGCAATGATTTCAGAATGCAGAACGGTTTCCAGACTAATACCGCTTTCCTGCATAACGGCAATCAGGTGAACCTTGCCATAGTCAACAAGAACGAACTTTCCAAGGA
>CAMOEP010000302.1 GCA_946612185.1 uncultured Ruminococcus sp. | reverse complement strand
GCTTGTCGAAGGCTATCTGTATGGGCTTTACGATAAGTCCGCTGAGGAAGTAGGAGGCAATGGAGATAAGTATTATGCTTATAAGACCGATTATAACAGTAGTTCTGCGGAGCTTGTTCATCATGTTCATTTCGGCGCTCTTATCGGTGAATACCATAAGTGTGCCGTTTGATTTTGGCTCAGTTACGAACTGATACTGATCCATAAGCATACCGCCCTCAATCCCCTTGTCAAGGATTGCGGTAACATAGCTCTGGGCAGTTTCCTCGTCAAGATCATCATTATTAAGGCTTGCAAGGTAATTGCCTTCCGGGTCAGCCATAATTATGAAGAAGTCGATAGAACCCAGTGATTTCGGCACATTTTCTCTGCCGTCCATGTTTTCTCTTGGCTGACCGCCCTGCTGTTCCGGCGGCTTTACCGGAGGATCATTCTGCATAGCCGGTTCAGATGCAGGTGATTTTGAGGCAGGCTCGGAGGCAGTAGTTTCCGCAAGGGGAACTATTCTGCCCTCAAACGGCTCATGTCGGTGAACCATTCCTGCTAAATGCGGCATCTCCTCAGAATCGTCATCGTAGGTGCAGTCATCGTCCGGCAGATCGTCTCTCATTTCCGGATATTCACCGAACCAGGGGTCGAATCCCCAGCGTCTGCCGCCCTCATGTTCACGCCTTTCGCCCTCAGTAGGCGGCTGTCCCCAGCCCCAGGGGTCGAAAGGAGCTTCCGTTGTTGGTTCATCATCATCGTCATCGTCATCGTCGTCATCATCGTCTGACTCTGTCTCGGTCTGCTTTTCTGTATTGGGCACAGCAGGCGGCTGCGTCTCTGCAACAGTGGGGTCAGGAGCATTCGTGCCCTCAGTCACGTTCTCAGCAGGCGGAGGAGGTTCATGCTCTTCCTGCTCCTCATGCTCCGGCTCAGGGTGTTCCTCAGCCGGCGGCGGCGGATCGGTGATCTCTGCCTCAGTCTTCTCTGCCTCAGAAGATACCTCTGCGGCATCAGTATCAGCCTCAGTAGTGGCTGCCGTTGCAGTTGTATTTGAAGCAGCATCAGTAGTTGCAGGCACTGCTGATGTAGTAGGCGGTGTACTTCCGCTGGAAGGCTGACTGTTTTCCTTGCCATTCCGGTCATCAAAGGGAGCCCACCAGGGGCGCTTGTCCTCCTCAGGGCGGGTAAATGTGAACTTCATCACAGAGTTTTCATCATACTCCACATTCTCTGCAACCTGTTTCAGAACCACCTTGCTCTGCTTTTCCATAACAGCGTCCATCATAAGGTTGATAGAGCCAAGTACAGCAATGAATATCGCCACAAGGATACAGATTATGGTTGCGAAGAATTTTAGCTGGACTTTCCTGAACAAATCCGGCACCTCCCGAACTAATTACTCAAGGGAATAGCCTATTCCACGGGCTGTTTTTATCTGCACAGGTGCGCCGACAGAGTTTATCTTCTTGCGCAGGAAGGATATGTATACCTCGATATTATTGTATTCCACATCACTCTCGTAACCCCATATTTTCTCAATGATACGTTCTTTGGGGAGTATCTGTCTGGGGTTTGCGATAAGAAGCTCCATTATCTGGTACTCTTTAAGCGACAGCTTTACGTCCTTGCCGCCGCAGCTTATCGAGCAGGTATTCTTATGCAGCTCCATGCCGCCGAATTCCACCCGGTTCTCGTCAACGATGTCTCCTCTGCGCCTTGTGAGCGCTCTGACTCTTGCCAGCAGTTCGCCGGTGATAAATGGCTTTGTAAGGTAATCGTCAGCGCCGCAGTCAAGACCGTTGATCTTATCGTCGGTTTCGCTTTTGGCTGTAAGCATTATCACAGGAGTACTGATCTTTTCCTTGCGGAGGTTCTTCAGCACCTCGATGCCATTCATACCGGGCATCATTATATCAAGAATTATGCAGTCATACACGCCTGTCAGAGCGTTGTCAAGTCCGTCAATGCCGTTATAGACCGTATCAACGGAGTACATATTCCTTTTGAGTATCTCGCTGAGAGCATCAGCAAGCTGAACCTCATCTTCAACTACAAGTATTTTCATACAAACTCTCCTTTCGACAGTTATCCGAGTATACATTTATTATACCACAAAACCTTAAAATAGGCTTAAAAAACTGAAAAAAATCCCTTTACCGGAACGGAAAAAAAAACTCACCTTTTTTGTGCAAAATACCAGTTTCATTCAATATTCACAAGGATATATTGACTTAATATTACTTTTATGATAAAATATATGTAATAATGTTCGTGGAATGGACCTGAAGTACGACGCATCAAAAGAAATACATACACGATGCCGCCTGCTGACGGGATTCTCACGAAAGCAGTTTTCAAGGAGGAGCATTCACCATGCAGTCTACTCAGGAAAGAAAAAAAGCCAGCGGCGCTAAAGCACTTCTGCCTAATTACAGTGCTGAACTGAAAAAGTATGACGAGCTTTATCAGCAGTTCTGCAAGAACGGATACACCAAAGAGCTTTGTGAAGCCTATGCAGAGGCTTTTCTGAATAACCACAAAAAACCTGCCCCTGAGGACTTGATACAGATAATCAGGCTCTATGAGCGTATCCATGAAAGAAGCAGCGCAGAGTTTCATCTGACACAGCTTGAGGAGCGCAAACTCAGCGGAGATGATAAATTCAACTACTGCATCGAGGCACTCAGGTTTAAAAGTCTCTATGAGCACTGGAGAGAGGCTGAGGACTTCCGCACGGAAAACATCAACTTTATGCAGATCCACTCACAGAAGGTCGATCAGAGCAAGCGTGCAGATATGTACATCGCACTTGCACTGTCAGACTGTGCCGCAAAGCACTATGACCAGGCGCTGAAGCTGCTGTCGAACTTTGGCTATAAGCCACAGGGAAAGTCTGACATCAAGCTGCTTGAGATCATGATAACAGGTGTGTATATACTTGCAAAATCCGGCAATCAGGAGGAGCTTGAGGGCGCAAAGGAAAATGCCTACGGCTGCCTGAAGCTGTTCACATTCGATACAGACTGGGGTAAAGCATACTACGAAAAGTGCATTGAAGAAGCCGCACAGGGAATCCTCTGATAAGACAGAAACGGGAGCGTTCAGGCGCTCCTGTTTTTATTTTATGTACGAAACGTTTACAGAAAATTCAAAAAATCAGAAAAAAATATTAAGGCGAGTTTGATTAAAATACAAAACATAAATTCTGTTCCGTTTTTGTTCCTGCTCACTGTTCATAATTTGCTGTGAACACAACGGGGAGTGCTGACGGGCTGCAAAAGACAGATATGGCGGTAATTCGAGTAATTTCAGCTAATATTAAAGTATTAACTGATGCACATTTCATTCATATAGTCTATTATTAATCAATTATTTATTAGAATTATCAGTTGTTTTATTAATATTTGGTTAATATTTTCTTTTACATTATTAATAGCAATATAGTGCTAAAACTAAGCAATATTATCAATTGATTATCTTCCTGATTTGGTCTA
>CAMOEP010000301.1 GCA_946612185.1 uncultured Ruminococcus sp. | reverse complement strand
TCTACACCACCAAGCGTGAGGGAAAGACCATTGTCAGCGCTTGCTGCGGTATCGCAAAGGTTAACGCCGCACTGTGCGCACAGGTAATTATCGACAATTTCCACCCGGACTGCATCATCAACACTGGTATTGCCGGCGGAATGAACCCGGAGGTAAAGGTGTGCGATATCGTTATTTCGACTGAGGTTCTGCCCCATGACCTTGACCCACATTTTCTTGCGGATTATCCGCCGTACTGCGCCGTTTTCAAGGCTGACGGGAAGCTTATGGACACAGCAGAGGAGGTTTGCGGAGAGTTTGGCGTAAAGAGTTTCCGTGGACGGATCGTGTCCGGCGAGGCGTTCATCACTGACAGCAAGGTGAAGGCAGGTATACAGGAGAGGTTCACGCCCCATGCCGTTGACATGGAGAGTGCTGCGATCGGACATTGTGCGTACCTGAACGGCGTGCCTTATGTGAGCGTGAGATGTATTTCTGACAATGCGGACGACGAGGGTGCGATGTCCTTTGACGAGTTCGAGAAGATAGCCGCCAAGCGAGTTGCAGAAATAGTTCTCCAAATGGTAACCAAGCTGTAACAAGCTGTAGTCAGCTTGACCGCAGCCACGTTGACGCTCAAGCTGAGCCAGCTTGACCGCAGCCACGTTGACGCTTGCTTACGCTCACTCACTTTGGCAGAACATTGGCTTTTTTCGTCGCTCAACCGTGTTTTGCAGGGGACTAAGCGGTCAGGCAGGCTTTGGAGATGCGGTTCACCAAAATGCACAAAAGAACTTAGTACCAGAAGAACAAAAAGTGGCAAATTCACAAAAATACTTGAATAGAACTTAGTACCAGAAAAGTAACGTTGAGCGACGGCAAAGGTTCATAATCTAAAAAAGTAAGCGAGTAAGCGAGCGACAACGTGGGAGCGGTCAAGCTGGCTCAGCTTGTGAGCGACGGAAAAAGTACATCATCTAAAGAGTAAGCGAGTTAACGAGCGACAACGTGGCTGCGGTCAAGCTGGCTCAGCTTGAGCGACAACGTGGGAGCGGTCAAGTTGGCTCAGCTTGGCAGTTCACCAAAACGCATAGGGAGAAATAGCAGGATTTTACCCAAAATGCACAAAAGAACTTAGTACCAGAAAAGTAACGTTGAGCGACGGCAAAAGTACTGTTTCTACCAAAGTAAGCGAGCGTAAGCAAGCGTCAACGTGGGAGCGGTCAAGCTGGCTCAGCTTGAAAGGGGATTTTAACAATGAAGAAGATCATTTCGGCTGTTACAGCAGCTACACTTATCTGCGCAGGCGCACTCCCATTCACTTCCAGTGCCGCTGAAACTCCCGGTTTCAGTATGAAAGGTCTGGAAAGCCAACTGGCAGAATCCGCCGAAAACGGCGCTACTATCTACATAAACCGCAATCTGCTCAAGGACGATGCAAGTAATACTATCAATGCCGAGGTCTATGTCTCCGACCCCGACAAGACAGCATGGTACGTTTCCCCGAAGTGGAAGGGCAGTACCACTCAGCTTAAACTCACCAATATCCTCGATCCTAAAGACCCCGAAAACGTCGCTTTCGCCTACGCCGAAACTGACGAGGACGGCAACTTCATCAAGGGCAAGTACAGCACCCTCGCAAGCATCGACGAGTCCCGCAACTACATGGGATTTACCTGCTTGTATTCCACTTTTACTTCCAGTACACCATTAGTTCCCTATGGCGAGTCCAGCGACAGTTATCCGCTGACTACCTTCGATATCGAGGTTGACCCGGATATCGCTGACGGCGACTACAGCGTTTACTTCCTCAGCGAAGAGGACGAGATCGGTCAGCGTCCCAGCGAGATCAATTCATACACCGAGGCAGGACAGGTGTCAGTCCCCATAACTCTCTCCGACCTGAATGTTGTGGTCTATACTCCCTACGACGTTGACGGAAACGGTGAGGTAAGTTCCGCAGACGCTTCCGCCGCACTTTCTGCTTACGCAAAGGCTTCCAGCGGCGCTGATACAGGTCTGAAAAAGTACCAGTCCCGTGCTGCTGATCTGGACGGCGACGGCGACGTTACTTCCATAGACGCTTCTGCAATACTCCAGTACTACGCTAAACTTTCTACACTGTAAAATGCAGCAAAAAACTCCCCGTACCTGTTGGCAGCGGGGAGTTTTTTATGGAAATGGAGTAATGAAGAAAGCTTGTTAACAAGCGTGTTTTGCGCTTCTATTATATAAATGTCAAAAACATGGCTACTTTTTTCTTCCTTTAGTCAACTTTGTAGGAATATACAAAATGATGTGGACGGATTTGTGAAATATAGACAGTGGATTCGTCTGGAGATTTGGGGGCATTTTCGCTGTTCCTGCTTCTGCCGATAGGGTACATTGCCGCAAATATACTGAAACCGGCTTGCTGATATTCTTTTTCATTCTCAATGAGTATGTAGATGGCGGTAATGGTAACCTGTTCGACGTGGATTCAAACTTCGACAGCGCCCCTACTTTCGGTGATGACCTGGAGTATGTCAATCGTTTCATCAGCGATGCTGAGTGCTTCCGCAAGACCTTTGACAAGGTCAAGGAGGACAACGCCGCCGGAAAGTCTTCGTTCATGTTTGATGTGACTATCCAGAACCACGGCGGATATATCCAGTATACCGGCGACTATGACCTTATCAATTACACTGACGACGACCAGTCGAACGTTTATCTGTCCCTGAGCCATATCAGTGACAAGGCGTTTACCGATTTCCTTGAGGAACTGCGCAATTATCCGCAGAAAACGGTGGTAATTATGTTTGGTGACCACCAGCCGTCGCTGTTTTTTGAACTTCTCCGATGCAAAACGCCGGAAACTGACAATGAATATGAAGCAAACTCATACAAGTACACCGTTCCATACATCATGTGGGCAAATTACGATATGGAGTGGGACGTTCCGGAGTATTTCAGCCTGAGTTACCTGCCGATGCTCATCAAGAAGAACATTGGTATGCCGCTTGATGCCTTTGACCAGGCTCAGCTTCGTGCAATGGAGGATTTTCCGGTAATCAGCTACGAATTTGCCTGCAACAGTGCTGGAGAATTCGTTTCCCCTGATGCTGTGAACGAATCTGAGAATGTGCAGACGTACCGTGCGCTTCAGTACTACGAAATGTTTGATAACTAAAACAATAAAATTAAAGCGACTGAGAGAAATCTTAGTCGCTTTTGTTATGGGGATTTGAGCTGTGACACTCCTCTTATCAAGGGATTTTTCAGCATACCGCAGGTCAACAACATTCCTATGGGTATCCACACATTCCAAAACTTTGTACAATATGTGCATGATTCACAGAAAATTTTATAAACTCTGCCAAAGTTGTAATAATGGTATTGACAATTTGAGGACGCTATGCTATAATATGCTTGTAAGTTGAAACGATGAATATTACAACTTTACAAATCACTAAAATTATGTTATAATCAGGAGGTACTTATTATGAAAATCGCAGTAGTTTGTGCAAATGGCAAGGCAGGT
>CAMOEP010000300.1 GCA_946612185.1 uncultured Ruminococcus sp. | reverse complement strand
AGAAATGAGGCTTTCAGCATGATATCGCCCGTACTGGAAATGACCGGCGGCATCACGCTTTCCCAGCTTTCCAAACTCACCGGGCTGGAAGGCTCTACTATCCAGAACTGGATAAAACGTGGCTGGGTCTCCGCTACTAAAGGTAAAAAGTA
Source organism: uncultured Ruminococcus sp. (assembly GCA_946612185.1). Classification (GTDB taxonomy): domain Bacteria; phylum Bacillota; class Clostridia; order Oscillospirales; family Ruminococcaceae; genus Ruminococcus. Next base: position 3,349 of record CAMOEP010000300.1, on the reverse strand, counting down.
CTCCCAGCAGCAAGTGCTGAGAATACTCCTTATCAATATGCTCCGTGGCGCTATGAAGCTTGAGCAGATAGCCTCGCTTATGGAGTACATCAACGGCGATGTGGAGGATACCTCCGACGATATCATCGACGAAATTCAGCTTTACAACATTCTCTGCCGTATCATTTTTACCGCAGAGGACGAGATCGCTTTCAGACCTGAGGCGGTGAGGACGCTTATAAGCCGTGAGCTTGCCGACTGCGCCGACCAGGTTCGTATGAATGAGAAAAAACTCCGTGATTCAATGTACGTTATGGTTATGGCGTACAGAAGCGGCGTTCTGAAAGCAGAAATGGAGAAGGGTCTGAAAAAAATATTCGACGGGGAATAACCCCCCCCCGACCCGGAAATGTGTTTAGGAGAGATATATGGCAAACGTTAGAAATTTAAACACCGAAGGCAATCCCAAGAAGGGTGCTGGCTGCATCGGCGGTATCATTGCTGGTATCGCTGGTATAGTTGTTCTTGCTAATTCATTTACTATAGTACCCGCCGGTAATACAGGCGTTGTACTGACTCTGGGCAAGGTTTCGGAAGGCTCATTCAGTGAAGGCTTCCACCTGAAAGCCCCCTTTATACAGTCAGTGGAAACAATGTCCAATAAGATACAGGTCTACGAAGCACCGGCTTCCGCTGTTTCAAAAGACCTCCAGACTGTAAGCAGCAGCATCGCTGTTAACTACAAGCTTAATTCCGCAAATTCTCCGGCTATGTACCAGAATGTCGGCGTTGACTACCAGTCGGTACTCATCGCACCGGTCGTTCAGGAGTGCATGAAGTCGGTTACTGCTAAATATCCCGCTGAGGAACTTATCACCGAGCGCCAGAAAGTCGGTGACGAGGTAAAAGCTGCCCTTGACGGAAAACTCAACGGATATGGCATCTATATCGAGAAGTTCAATATAGTAAACTTCGACTTCTCCGAGGAATTCAACAACGCTATCGAAGCAAAACAGGTAGCCGAGCAGAACCTCCTCAAGACCCAGACCGAGCAGGAACAGGCAATAGTCGTTGCTGAGGCAAGTGCTAAGCAGAAGGTCATTGCCGCAAATGCCGAAGCTGAGGCTATACTCGCTCAGGCGCAGGCTCAGGCAGACGCTAACAAGCTTCTGGAGGAGTCACTTTCCGGCAAGGTCATAGCTTACGAGCAGATACAGAAGTGGGACGGCGTTATGCCGAAGGTAACAGGTTCAGAGGGCGGTCTGCTCATAGACGTTGACCTTGATGATGTATCTTCATCACCTGCACCCACCTACACACCGCCGGCACAGTCCGAACAGCAGGCTGAGGAAACTCCGGCTCAATAATTTACGAACTCATCTTCATAAATCACCTCGTTCGCTATCCCCCATGCGAAAGCGTGGGGGGCGGCGGACACCTGATTTATCGTTAATTCATCTGTTATGATAGGGACAGGGCGAGGGGTCGCTCTGAAAAATATTTAGGCAACACCGCACAGAGATTGTGGTGCAGATACGCAGTAAGATTTTTCGGCAGATTGTGCAGAAATTTTGCAGGCATACTGCTTTATACGGTGCAGCTTGGGGAAGCAGCACCAAAGGGGTAAAATGCGGATATTCCGCAAAACCGGGGAGGTGAGAAACATGAACAGGCAATTGTTTGCCAAAGCGATAACTAAGTTCATTTTGGGATTTGTACTTATAGCGCTGCTTCTGTTTCTTCCTGCCGGGACAATATTTTTCCGGAACGGGTGGCTGTTTATCGGGCTTTTGTTCATTCCGATGCTGATAGCCGGCATATTCCTTATGCTGCGAAATCCATATCTTCTGGAAAAACGTCTTAACGCAAAAGAAACGGAAAGCAAACAGAAAACCGTCTTACTTCTAAGCGGCATAATGTTTCTTTCCGCTTTTGTTTTAGCAGGACTTAACCACCGGTTCGGCTGGATAGTCATGCCGGACTGGGCGATAGGTGCGTCATCGGCAGTATTCTTTTCAGCCTACATTATGTACGCAGAGGTGCTGCGGGAGAACACCTACCTTTCCCGGACGGTAGAAGTCCAGCAGGGTCAGAAGGTCATCGACACAGGGCTGTACGGCATAGTCCGTCACCCGATGTACACTTCCACCCTTTTCCTGTTCACGTCCGCAGGGCTTGTGCTTGGCTCGCCCATATCATTTGCGGTTCTGCTGACATATGTTCCCATAATAGCCATGCGTATCCGCAGCGAGGAGGAGTTTCTTGCAAAGGAACTTCCCGGCTACGAAAGCTACAGGCAGAAAGTGAAGTACCGGCTGATACCGTTCATCTGGTGAACCAAATAAGAACTTATCTTCAAAAACCCCGGAGCATTTTTTTGGCAATGCTTCGGGGTTTTTAGCACTTTATGTATAAATATTCATTTTTCTGAAACAGCATCTATGAATAATTATTCACTGTAAAATGAATATTTATACATAAATTTAAGTCCCCATAAGTACTATGAATACTTATGAGGACTTTTATTATCCGTGTTTAATTACTTCTCAGAACTCAAGCTGATCGAGAACATTTCTCAGTGCCTTTGCACTTTCCTGAAGCTTCTCAACTTCCTTGTCAGTCAGTGCAGGAGTGATCTCCCTCTCAACACCGTGACAGCCGATTACAGCAGGCAGGCTGAGGCATACATCATTGATGCCGTATCTGTCGTTGATAAGTGTGGAAACAGTCATTGTGGTATTTGCATCACGGAGAATGTTGTCACAGATCTTGTTAACTGTCATTGCGATAGCGTAGAAAGTAGCGCCCTTTCTCTTAATAACCTCAGAACCAGCCTTGCGGACTTCATCAATGATCTCGTCCTCGTTGATAACAGCGTGTTCCTGCTCAGCGCAGTAAGTCTCCATAGGAACGCCGGCAATGTTTGTGATAGACCAGGGGATCATGGAAGTATCGCCATGCTCACCGAATACATAAGCATGGATGCTGTTCGGGCTGAGGTCAACGTGGTCAGCAATGCTTGAACGCAGACGTGAAGTGTCCAGAGCTGTACCAGAACCGATAACCTGCTGAGGAGAAAGGTCTGTACACTGAAGAATAGTATAAGTGATAATGTCAACAGGGTTGCTTACGACAACGTAGATAGCATCAGGTGAAGCCTTAGCAATAGGGGGCATAACCTGCTTGATGATGTTAACGTTTGTCTGAGCCAGGTCGATACGGGTCTGACCGGGCTTTCTTGCAAGGCCCAGAGTAACAACGATGATGTCAGAACCAGCAGCATCGTCATAAGTGCCGTCAACAACCTTTACGTTGTGGCTGAATGAAACACCCTGACGGATATCCATAGCCTCGCCCTTAGCCTTCTCCT
>CAMOEP010000299.1 GCA_946612185.1 uncultured Ruminococcus sp. | reverse complement strand
CAGCCTCCAGCGGCGATATGACCGGGCTTATCCCCTCCGGAAACGGCGGTGACTATGCCGGGATATACCAGTATATGGCGGATATTCCGGACAATGGCGAACCCACCCTGCCCCACCGTGACAGGTTCTAAGCTATAGCAGGAATGCGGTATCGTCTTTGCAGGCGGTACCGCTTTCTCTTGCATGATGATTTGTTGAAATCAGACAAAGAAAAAGCAGTTTTATTGTGATTGTACACAAAGTTGGTTTATCCCCTTTACTTTTTTAATTAAACTATGCTATAATAATTTTGGTTAATCCGAAATTATTAAATCTGTTAAGGGTGATTATATGAAGAACGGTGTCAAAATGCTCGATATCGCTCAGAAACTCGGTGTAAGCGTAGTTACTGTATCGAACGCTCTTGCCGGCAGAGACGGCGTAAGCGACAAGATGCGCAGGAAGATCTGCGAGACTGCTGAGGAACTGGGCTATAAACCCTCAAATACCAAAAGCGGCAAGCAAAAACAGTCCCCCCCAAGAGAAAGCCGGAATGTGGGTATCCTTACCTCTGAATGCTTCGTAGGTGCAAGAGGTACTTTCTACTGGGAACTGACTGCCCTCATTTCCAATAAGCTGTCCGCTATGAACGTGCTGACTGTGTACGAGTGCATCAGCCGTGAAAATGAAAATTCCGGCACTCTGCCCACTATGATTACCGACAAGAAAGTTGACGGAATCATTGTCATCGGTCAGATAAGCCGGAAATATATCGAAAGACTCAGCCATATCACTATGCCCCTGCTTTTCGTGGATTTCTATGACAACCGGTTCAATATCGACTCGGTGAACTCTGACTCATTCCACGGCGGCTATATCCTTACTGACTACCTGGTGGAAAAGGGTCACAGGGACATCGGCTTCTTCGGCACGGTAAACGCCACAAGCAGCATCAATGACCGGTTCCTGGGGTACATAAAGTGCCTTATGGAAAATAACCTGGAATACCACAAGGAGTGGACTATCGGTGACAGATTCGAGAGAAGTCTGCTGAACCCTCATATCGAATTTCCTAAAAATATGCCCACCGCATTTGTATGTAACAGTGATGAGACTGCTTTCCGTGTAATCTCCGCCCTTAAATCAAAGGGTGTGCGTGTGCCGGAGGATATTTCCGTTGTGGGATACGATAACTACACCGTTTCCAGTATATGTATCCCAACTATCACCACTGTTGACGTTGACCTTGACAAAATGGCTGCTTCCAGCGTTGACATCATGATAAAGAAAATGGACGTTCCCGGATACTGCGCCGGCAGATGCATAATCAGCGGAAAGCTCATTGAGAAAAACAGCGTACTTGACATAAGCGGAAGCTATGGGGATTAAATAATGTTAGTTAAAAACTTCTTCGGTCACCTTAGTACCGTACTGAAACACAGACATATGGTCATGCGTAACTGCTTCAAGGCTGGTATCTTCTGGCAGGGGCTGCTCCATGACCTCTCCAAATTCTCGCCGACTGAATTCATTCCCGGTGTACTCTATTTCCAGGGTAATCGCAGCCCCAATGAACAGGAACGTGAGGAAACAGGCTACTCCAAAGCCTGGATGCACCATAAAGGACGCAATAAGCATCACTTTGAGTACTGGACAGACTATAGCATGAAGACTAAACGCATGGAGCCTGTGCGTATGCCGGACAAGTACCTCTTTGAGATGTTCTGCGACCGTGTGGCTGCTTCAAAAATATACAATAAGGATAAGTATACAGACCAGTGCCCACTGGACTACTTCCTATGGGCTAAACCTAACAGGATAATCGAAACTACCACCCGTGAACGTCTTGAATTCCTGCTGCGTATGCTGGCTGAAAAAGGCGAGGACTATACCTTCGGCTTCATTCGCACTCTTGTACGCAGGAACAGAAAAAGGAGATAGCAAGTATGAAAAGATATGCCGCATTTGCTGCTGCACTTCTTATGCTTACCGGATGCAGCAGCACTTCAAATACCAATGACAGTTCTTCCGAGGATACCACCTCCGCTGAGACCGGCACGGTTCCTGATACAACTGAAGTTCAGCCTGTAACTGCCGAGGTACCGCCTTATGCCGAAAGCAAGCTCCGCACCATGTCACTGAGACAGAAGGTTTGCCAGATGTTCATTGTCACCCCTGAGGAACTTACCGGATATGACAGCATGACCTATGTGGACGAAACCCTCCTGAACTGCTGCCAGATCTACCCTGTGGGCGGATTTATCCTCTTTAACCAGAATATCATGGACGGCGCTCAGCTTTCCACATTTACCAGCGACCTTCAGTATGTTTCGTCAAATAACGGTGTGGGTGCTTTTATCTCAACAGATGAGGAAGGCGGCTCTGTTACAAGAGTACAGAGTTCCCTCTGGACTGAGGCTGTGAACGATATGTCATTCTATGGCGAAAATAATGACAAGGAAGGCGCTGAGTACGCTGGCGGCGTTATCGGAAGTACACTGCATGACTACGGCTTTAATCTGGATTTTGCTCCTGTGGCTGATGTCAATATCGACCCGAACAACGAACTGGGTCCACGGGCATTCAGCGGTGACCCGGCTGTTGTTGCTGATATGACCGCTGCATTCATCAAGGGTCTGCATAACCATGATGTGTGCGCTACCCTCAAGCATTTCCCAGGTCTGGGTGCCGGAAACGGCAATACCCATGACGGAAGCGTTACTATCACAAGAACTCCCGATCAGCTCCGTATGTGCGAATTTACCGCATTTCAGGGCGGTATTGATGCTGGTGCTGACTTTGTTATGGTTGGTCACCAGATAACCACTGCTACCGGTGATGATATGCCCGGCGACCTTTCAAAGGTGGTAGTCACCGACTGGCTGAGGAATGAGCTGAAATTCCAGGGAATAGTTATTTCCGACTCACACAGTATGGGCGCTATAACCAATAACTTCACCCCGGCAGATGCGGCAGTCAAGGCTGTGGAAGCAGGCGTTGACATCATACTTATGCCCTCGGACATTGCCTCCGCTGTAAACGCTATCGAAGGGGCAGTCCTCTCCGGCACTATAAGTGAGGAGCGAATCAATGACAGCGTTCTGCGAATTCTCGCCAAAAAGTACGAAATGGGACTCATCTGAGCTTCAAACTGTTCCACATTTACATGGCTTATCCGCATTTTCCGGCAGTATTACAGTTGCGGAGATTTACAGCATTCCGGCGGCTTATAAGTAACGGTATATAGGTAAACTTACTGCCCCGACATTATGAATTATACATTAAAAAAGTCTTTGCTTGACATTTATGCTCCAGTGTGGTATAATGTATCAAATACTCTTGTGGAGGTGCAGCAGTTAATGGACGGTGCCACTGATGGCAGTAATCCGTATAAAAAGCCGGCTTTCGGCTATATAGCTTTCTTTAAGGCATTGTCCGGACGGACTATGCCTTTCTGAGGTTTAAATCGTTTTTATTTTAGGCAACACCGCACAGAGATTGCGGCGCAGATACGCAGTCAGATTT
>CAMOEP010000298.1 GCA_946612185.1 uncultured Ruminococcus sp. | reverse complement strand
CCTCCTCAAGAAGTATACATCACTCGATCCTAAGGATTTCGTAAAGTAATTCTTGGCTAATACAAAAACTAAGGGACGCTTCGGCGTCCCTTTTTTGTACAGCTATCCTTTTAATTGATAGATCCATAATTTATATTATTGCAAAAAGAAAAACCGCTCAGATGAGCGGTTTTAAACTTTATTAAAGTCAATCAAACACCATACTTAGCTGTAGCAACCGGAACTCCGGGGCCCATTGTTGATGTTACTGTGCAGCTCTTGAGGTAAGTACCCTTAGCTGCAGCAGGCTTAGCCTTAACGATAGCTTCCATAAGAACTGTGAAGTTTTCGTCGAGCTTAGCAGCACCGAATGAAGCCTTGCCGATAGGGCAGTGGATGATGTTTGTCTTATCGAGACGGTACTCGATCTTACCAGCCTTAGCCTCTGTTACAGCCTTTGCAACATCGGGAGTAACTGTACCAGCCTTCGGGTTAGGCATAAGACCACGAGGTCCGAGAACCTTACCGAGACGACCAACAAGACCCATCATGTCAGGTGAAGCAACAACAACGTCGAAGTCCATCCAGTTTTCCTTCATGATCTTGTCAACCATATCCATACCGCCAACATAGTCAGCGCCAGCAGACTGAGCTGCCTCGTACTTGTCTTCCTTACAGAAAACGAGAACCTTTACGTTCTTACCTGTTCCGTTAGGGAGAACAACAGCGCCTCTAACCTGCTGGTCAGCGTGTCTTGAGTCAACACCGAGGCGGATGTGAGCTTCAACTGTTTCGTCGAACTTAGCCTTTGCGTTCTTGCAAACTAAGTCAAGAGCCTCTGCGGACTCATACTGCTTTGCATAATCAACAGCCTTAGCGCTGTCAACATATTTCTTGCCGTGTTTCATTATATTTCCTCCTATTTAAGTGGTAATATCGGGATTATATTTTACCCGATTAGCGGAATTTTCCTCCCACCAATAGAACGCTGAACGGGAATAGCTCCCATATCATCATTCAATAAATTATAAATTAGTCAACAACTACAACGCCCATAGAACGAGCTGTTCCGGCGATCATGCTCATAGCTGCTTCGAGAGAGCCAGCGTTGAGATCAGCCATCTTAGTCTCAGCGATCTTCTGGATCTGCTCCTTAGTGATGTTAGCGACCTTAGTCTTATTCGGAACTCCTGAACCGCTTTCGATGTTGCAAGCCTTCTTGATGAGAACTGCTGCGGGGGGAGTCTTAGTGATGAAAGAGAATGAACGGTCAGCGTAAACTGTGATAACAACAGGGATTATCATACCGATATCGTTCTTAGTTCTCTCGTTGAATTCCTTTGTGAATGCCATGATATTAACGCCGTGCTGACCGAGTGCCGGACCAACAGGCGGTGCAGGAGTAGCCTTTCCTGCTGCGATCTGAAGCTTAATGTAGCCAACTACTTTCTGTGCCATGTATTCGCACCTCCATAAATGTGGTAAATGGCGAGGCAAGAATTATTTTACCTCTCCCACTGAAACCTCTCGGGTTTCTTTTGACCTTTGATTCTGATCCTGAAGATCAGTCCTCCACTTTGATGACCTGAGAAATAGGCAGAGTAGTGGGGGTTTCACGACCGAACATTGAGACGAGAACGTCAACTGTACGGTTTTCGAGATCGATATTCTGAACAACGCCGATGAATCCGTCCATAGCGGTACCTGATACCTGAACACGGTCACCCACCTTGAAGTTTACTTCAACAGAAGAAACATCGATACCGAAGAGCTGTTTTACCTCTTCTTCGGAGAGCGGAGTGGGGTCAGAAGCGGGGCCGACGAAGCCGGTGCATCCTCTGGTATTTCTAACGACATACCATGAGTCGTCAGTAACGATCATCTTGACCAGAACGTAACACGGATAAGTCTTACGCTCGATCTCCTTTGTTTTTCCGTCGGTGATCTCAGTCACCGTTTCGGTAGGAACTCTAACCTCCTGGATAAGATCATGAAGCTTACGGTTTTCCACAACCTTTTCGATATTCTGAGCCACCTTATTTTCGTAGCCGGAATAGGTGTGGATTACATACCACTTAGCTGTTTCTGACATAATGATCCTCCTTTAGATTTCCTTAGTCTGATTAGCGATAGATCAGTTCCATGATCTTTAAGAAGCCAGTATCGAGCAGACCAACGAGAATAGCTGAAGCTGCGATAACGCTTACAACAACTGAAGTGTTGTTGAAGACTGTCTTCTTTGAAGGCCAGACTACCTTCTTGAATTCGATTCTGAGGTCCTTGAACCATTTCTTGAGCTTACCCTGCTCTTTCTTCTCGGACTTCTTCTCCGAAGTATTCTTAGCCATAAAAATACTCCCTTCGATTACTTAGTTTCCTTGTGAAGAGTATGCTTACGGCAGAACTTACAATGCTTCATCATTTCGATTCTGTCGGGGTCATTCTTCTTGTTTTTCTTGGAAACATAGTTGCGCTGTTTGCACTCTGTGCAAGCTAAAGTAACCTTTACTCTCATATCGGCACCTCCTGAATTAGTACTTCCTCCGGCGAACGGAGGTAGGTTGTTTGCCTCCCTCGGTACGGGGCAAAAAAATAAACCCCCAACGAGGTACTAATATTATATCATACAATTTACTGCTTGTCAAGGGATTTTTGCTTATTTTTCGAGGATTTTTGGATTTAAAAGAAATTTCGCAGGCAAATGTGATGTCAATTTCACGATTTAATCACAAAACTGTCACATACACTCTGTAATATAGGCTTATGACAATATAGGAGGCTATTTATAATGTATAATAGATCTTTATATCTTGCAGCTCTGGCTGTGGTTTGTATCGGATTCGGGGCTGTAACAGGATGTTCTTCCGGCGAAAGCTCTTCTGCGAAAGGACTATATAATGCTGCGGTCGAGGCTACAAATGAAAGCGGAGAGAATATCAGCGTATTTGATTATAAAATAATCCTGAATGATGAGGAGATAACATTTCCCGTGAGTCTTTCAGAACTTAAGGGCAGTGGATGGACTGCTGAGGACGACAGCAGGGCAAGCGGATATTATGAAAAGAACGGTGTGCGTATACTGCTTCGTATGTGTGATAAAAACGGCGATGAATTCACGGTCAACGGCGTATCTGTAACCAACAGAAAGAACAGCGAAGTGCAGTACACACTGAAGACTTCGCAGGGTGTAGAGATGAATGTGTCTACAAAAGAGGATGTAGAGAAGATTTACGGCAGTGCGGACAAGGTCTGGGATAACGGTGAGTATTTCTATTATCAGTTCGGAGCCGATATGGCTGTTGACAAGGATACTGACCGCAACAACATAGGCTTTGGCTTTGACGATGTGGGCATTGTAAGATCGATCTGGATAACCCATTAAAATGCGGGCAGCTCTTCGGAGCTGTTATTTTTATGCGAAAAAAGGACGTCCCCGAGAGGACGTCCCTTATATTTCTGAACTATATTAATGGTAATTAGCCGAGCTCAGCGAAGTACTTGATAGTTCTTACCATCTGTGATGTGTAAGAATTCTCGT
>CAMOEP010000297.1 GCA_946612185.1 uncultured Ruminococcus sp. | reverse complement strand
AGTTCCACCTGAGTTTTCAGTTCTCTCAGGTCAATGGAAGAAATGCCGCCCTTTATAGCGGCAGAAGTACCCACGTTCATGAAACATGGGGTCTGGAAAGTGCCGTGGACGGTATCCATCTGTCCACGGCGTGCTTTATTTTCGGTTTTAAGTAAAGTAAACATAGGCAACTCCTGTGTATATGAGGACTTGCCCTGTTTCATTGCTTCACATTGCGCTGATGACAATAAACAGCATCACGATAAAGTAAGCAGAGATAATGAATATAGAAAGTCCTCTTAAAATATAATAAGCGGTAGTATGAACACTTCCGTCACGGCTTATTCCCAGACGGACAGCGAGTTTTTCAAATACGAACGAAACAGCAGAGATAACCGCCGGAACAGCGCCGAAGAAGAATGCGATCAAGCCGTTTGCGATAGAACCGAGAATGTAGATAGGGCCGGTAATGAGTATTGCCGGATTCTCCCCTGTTTGGTGGACTTCTCTTTCAAGGCTTTCCATACTGGGGTTATCAAAATAGAACTCAGCAAAGATCATCGCAGAAAGGATAAAAACGACAATAAGGAAGATGCTGTAAGGTCGGTCTTTTTTCCTGATAACTTCCGGTGTTAAATACTCATATCTCATAATGATACCTCCTTAAAAAACGTTTTTGTTCTTTACTGATATCATTATACCTTATATCCGCCGTTATTTTAAGATGTCATTTGTAACCTTATCAATGACAAAAGTCATCATATCGCATCATAAGGTTCGCACTTGTCAGCGCTGCGCTTTTTTCTCTTGTTGCAGAATCCGATCAGTTCGTTTTTTTCATCACGGACAGCAGTAATGTAAAGGTCGATATTCTCATCGTCGATACGTCCTACAAATATGCTGTTATTTTCAGTACTTTCCTTGAACCACTCAACTACAACATTTATCTTGCTCAGGGCTTCTTCATTCATATAAAGCCTCAGCGATTTGCCGACGTTAAGATCGTACTTGCCGAACTCATTTAATGCTGATCTATTCACAAAGACTATTCTGTAGTCAAGATCACACATGACTACAGGCACGTCCTCAGTCTCTATATAACTTCTGAAAAACGATGAAATATCTGTGATGTCCATAAAACACTACTTCTCCTTGTACAAAAATTATGTCAGCAAAGCCAGATATACCGGCATTACTTTCCTGCTCAAATGTTTATAATAGAATTGTATCACGTTTTTCGACCTTTGTCAACCATTTATGCAGTCGGGCGTTTACATAAGCATTATAATATGCACATACTGTCACCGAAGCTGAAGAAGCGGTAGCGCTCCTGTACTGCGGTCTTATAGGCGTTCATAGTGTTGTCGTAGCCCATGAATGCTGATACCAGCATGATGAGTGTACTCTCAGGCAGGTGGAAGTTGGTGATAAGACCGTCAATGCACTTGAACTGGTAGGAAGGGTAGATGAATATGTCGGTATAGCCCTCATGTTCAGCAATATCGCCGTAGAATGTAGCAACGCTTTCCAGTGTGCGGCAGGTAGTAGTGCCGACAGCAATAACTCGTCCGCCATTTTTCTTAGTCTCATTGATAAGATCGGCTGTTTTCTTCGGAAGGTAGTAGTGTTCGCTGTGCATTTTGTGGTCAAGGACGTTATCCTCCTTGACAGGGCGGAAAGTTCCCAGACCCACATGGAGCGTAACGAAAGCGGTCTTTATGCCCCTTTTGCGCAGGTCGTCCAGCATATCCTCAGTGAAGTGCAGACCGGCAGTAGGTGCAGCCGCCGAACCCAGTTCATTTGAGTATACCGTCTGGTAGCGCTCCTTGTCCTCAAGCTTAGCGGTGATGTAGGGAGGAAGCGGCATCTGTCCCACGTCCTCAAGGGCTGTGAAGAAGTTGCCCTCGCACTGAAACTGTACCACACGATTGCCGTCGTCCTTGACTTCCAGTACTTCAGCTACAAGTCTGCCTCCGCCAAATGAGAAGCGAGTACCCACCTTAGCCTTTTTACCGGGGCGGCAGATTATCTCCCACTTTTTATCGCCCTTCTGTTCAAGGAGCAGGAATTCGATGAATGTGCCGTTATCTATTTTCTCGCCGTAAAGTCTTGCAGGGATAACACGGGAATCGTTCATGACCAGCAAGTCACCCTCTTTGAGGTGGTCGCATAGATTATAGAAGTGGTCGTGAAAAATTTCACCCGTTCTGCGGTCAACGCACATCATTCTGGAGGCGTTGCGGGGTTCTACCGGAGTCTGGGCTATAAGTTCCTCCGGCAGTTCGTAGTAAAAATCAGACTTCAAAAGTTCCATTTTCTTATCATTCTCCTTAGTAATTAATGTATAATGCATTATATTTTGAAAAAAAACTATTGACAGATGAATCTTAAAGTGTTATTATAGTATCAGGTAGAGGTGCAGCCAAGATAAGTAGCTGTGCAGAGGAGCGCCGGCTCCGGTGAAGCACTGCAAAAGGCAAGGCTGCCGAAGGACTTGTATCCCGGCGGATATCCGTTCTGGCTGTACACTCAACAGGTGTATGGCTGTCATCATTGCTATGATGGAGAGCTATCGGCATATCACCGAAATGATATGTCAGTATTTCTATTATAACGTATGATGAGCCGATTTGCAATCGGTTTTTTTATTTTTATGCAAAAAATTTTCAGAGGAGAAGAATTATGAAACAGTACAATGTAGGTATCATCGGCGCAACAGGTATGGTTGGCCAGAGATTTGCAACACTCCTGGAGAACCACCCCTGGTTCAATGTAAAGGTTCTGGCTGCTTCACCCAGAAGTGCAGGTCAGACTTATGAGCAGGCTGCCGGAAGCCGCTGGAAGATGGCAGTTCCCATGCCCGCAGCTATGAAGGATATGGTTCTCATGGACGCTACTGCTGACATCGAGAAGATCGCATCTATGGTTGACTTCTGCTTCTGCGCAGTTGATATGAAGAAGGACGAGATCAAGGCTCTTGAGGAAGCTTACGCTAAGGCTGAGTGTCCTATCGTATCCAATAACTCCGCTCACCGCTTTACTCCTGACGTTCCTATGGTAGTTCCGGAGATCAACCCCGATCACCTGGAGATCATCAAGGCTCAGAGAGAGAGACTTGGCACAAAGAGAGGCTTCATCGCTGTTAAATCCAACTGCTCTATCCAGAGCTACGTTCCCGCACTCCACCCCCTGAGAAAGTTCGGTCTGAAGAACGTTCTCGCCTGCACTTACCAGGCTATTTCCGGCGCTGGCAAGAACTTCGAGACATGGCCTGAAATGGTCGATAACCTTATCCCCTTCATCGGCGGTGAGGAGGAGAAGTCCGAGCAGGAGCCTCTGAAGGTTTGGGGCGAGATCAAGGGGAATGAGATCGTTAAGGCTCAGACTCCCTGCATCACAACACAGTGCCTGAGAGTTCCCGTATCTGACGGTCATACTGCTGCTGTATTCGTTTCCTTTGACCAGAAGCCTACCAAGGAGGAGATCCTGAAGCTTTGGGCTGATTTCAAGGGCGTTCCCCAGGAACTTGAGCTTCCCAGCGCACCTAAGC
>CAMOEP010000296.1 GCA_946612185.1 uncultured Ruminococcus sp. | reverse complement strand
TACAGGCATATTATAGGTAAATACTTAGGAAGAAGTGTGAAAAAATTATGAAGAAAATATCCACAAAAATCACATCGGCGCTCCTCAGCGGAATGATCGCTGTAGGTTCTGCTGCAAGCGGCTTTGCTGTTGCTCCCTCTCTCTCCGCATCAGCTCAAAGCACCGACAATTACGCAAAACTCCTTCAGTATTCCCTCTATTTCTATGACGCAAATATGTGCGGTAAGCACGTTGAGGACAAGTCTCAGCTTTCTTGGAGAGGCAACTGCCATACCCAGGACGGCGTTGACGGCGGCTTCCACGACGCTGGCGACCACGTTAAGTTCGGTCTGCCCGCTGGTTACTCCGCATCTGTTCTCGGTCTGGGCTACTATCAGTTCGGTGATGCATTCGATTCAACTGGTACTGCTGGTCACCTCCAGACAATTACCGACTACTTCGCTGATTTCTTCAAGGCATCTACCACCCTTTCAGGCGGTACTGTTACCAACTTCGTTTACCAGGTAGGCGACGGTGGTGCTGACCACGCTGAATGGTGTCCTCCTGAGGTGCAGGGCCCTTCAAGCAGAAAGGTATTCTCCACAAACTCCGGCGCAAGTGATATTGCTGCTGAGTACGCTGCTGCTCTTGCTGCTAACTACAAGAACTTCGGCAACGAAGAAGACCTTACCTACGCTAAGGCTCTGTTCGACTTCTCTACAAAGTACAACAAGAAGGCTACTGACGGTGTAGACGGATTCTATAGTTCATGGGACTACTATGACGATCAGGCTTGGGCTGCCGGCTGGCTGTATCTTGCCTGCGGTGAAAGCAAATACAAGGATTTCCTCAATACATACATGAACACAAGTGATGCCGGCGCTTCCGGAATGGACGGCGGCAAGTGGGGCATCTACTCTACTCTTAGCTGGAATAACGTAAGTATGGGCGCTGGCATTCTCCAGGCTCTTATCACTAAGAACTCCGGCGACTGGAACAAGGTAACTACCTACATTGACGGCAAGGCTGGCTCTGGCTGGTACTGGGAATCAAAGTGGGGCAGCGCAAGATATAACACTGCTCTTCAGACTTCTGCTCTTATCGCTTCAAAGGCAGGCGCTAAGGACTACTACTCATGGGCTCAGGGTCAGATGGATTATATCCTCGGCAACAACCCCAGCGGCTATAACTTCGTAGTTGGCATGGAGTCCAACTCCTCTAAGTATCCTCACCACAGAGCTGCTTCAGGATATAAGAACTATGACGAAATGGGCAGCAACACTACATACGGCCCGAACGGTCACGTTCTCGTAGGCGCTCTCTGCGGCGGCCCTGTTGATGCAAACGGCACTTACAAAGACGATGTTCAGGATTACTACGGCAACGAGGTTACTCTGGACTATAACGCTACTCTCGTTGTTGCTGCTGCTGGTCTGTACTCCAAGTACAAGACAGGTACACCTGATCCTACTTCATCTATCCCCGGTGTAAAGGGCGGAAGCGATATCGTTGTTACTACAACTTCTTCTCAGCAGGGTGAGACTACAACTACTTCCTCTACAACTGCTAATATTCCCGACACTACTACAACTACTTCCACTACAAGCCAGGGTACACAGGGCGGTACTAACAAGGAAGCTACTCTCACAGGTTCTAACGGCGAGTATATGTTCAATCCTGAGAACGCTGATTCTATCGAGATCAACCTGACTATCAACTCAAACGATACTGAGGGTAACGGTGCTATCGGATTCAGCGATGCTGCCGGCAACTGGACTCAGGAAGAATTCAAGCTTAAAATCAGCGGCGGTAAGGGTACTGCTACTGTTTCCGGCGAAAAGCTCAAGGGCGTAAACAATGCCAAGCTGATGATCTGGTGGCCCTCAACTGCTACTATCGACAGCGTAAAGCTTATCTATGACGGTTCTGCTCCTGTGACAACTACTACAACTTCTACTACAACTACTACTTCCACAACAACAACCACAACAACTACAACAACCACAACTACAGAGCCTACAACTACTACATCTACTGAGACTACAACCACAGACACAACTACAGGCTTCAAGAAGATAATCTACGGTGATGCTGACGACAACGGCACTATCTCTATCTCCGATATCGTTGCTACTCTCCAGTATACTGCAAACCACGACAAGTATCCCCTTTCTCCCAATGGTTTAGCAAATGCTGATGCTGACGGCGATGGCGTTATCACTTCTAACGATGCATTCGTTATCCAGCTTCTCGACGCAGGTCAGATCACATCTGCTCAGCTTCCCTACAGAAAGTGATCGGATATCTATAATTCTACTGGACACCCTTCGGGGTGTCCTTTTTTCGCCTTGACATTGATGCGGCAAAATGTTATAATTTTATAAGAATCTATAGATTGGAGCAATTTATGAAAAAACTTCTCTTTATCGGTGATGTGGTCGGAAAAGCCGGCTGCGATTTCTTCCGCAGAAAAATTCACGGCGTTAAACAGCTTTATGGCATCGACGTTACTATCGTTAACGGCGAAAATTCCGCCCAGGGAAACGGTATAACCCCGGATTCCACTGATATGCTCTTTTCCGCCGGCGCTGACGTTATCACCACCGGAAACCACGCTTTCAGACGGCGTGAGGCGTACCCGGTCTTTGAATCGAACCCGTTCCTCATCCGCCCTGCAAATTATCCGGAGGGCGCTGCTCCCGGCAGAGGCGTTTGTATGCTCGATATGGGTGCTTACTCCATCGCCGTGGTGAACCTTATGGGTACGGTATACCTTGATCCGCTGGATAACCCCTTCACCACTGCCGACCAGATCCTTGAGGAGATAAATACCCCTAATATATTCGTGGACTTCCACGCCGAGGCTACTTCCGAGAAAAAAGCTATGGGCTACTTCCTGGAAGGCAGAGTTACCGGCGTTTTCGGCACTCATACCCATGTGCAGACCTCCGACGAGACTATCCTCCCCGGCGGTACGGCTTATATCACCGATGCCGGCATGACCGGCCCGGAACGCTCCTGCCTGGGAGTTGACGTGAAAACAGCCGTTGACCGCTTCCGTTTCCGTATGCCCTCCCGCTTCAATGTAGCCGAAGGCGACTGTTTCATGTGCGGCGTTTATGTGGAATTCGACGAAAAAACCGGCAAATCGCACAAAATAGAGCGCCTAATTATAAGATAATCTACAAAGTTTATCATCACCCCTTGAAATTTGTATCATGATAGTGTATAATATACATGAACTGTAGCTATATGCTCGTAAAGTTTAATTTCTCATTAGGAGGGTCACTATCATGGAAATCTTAAAAGTATCATCTCACTCTACTCCCAACTCTGTTGCAGGCGCAATCGCTGGCGTGATCAGAGAACAGAAAGCAGTCGAGGTTCAGGCTGTAGGCGCAGGCGCTGTGAACCAGGCAATTAAGGCTATCGTTATCGCCAGAGGCTATCTTGCCCCCATCGGTATTGACCTTATCTGCGTGCCGGCTTTCGCTAATATCCAGATCGACGGCGAGGAAAGAACAGCTATCAAGCTCATCTGCGAGCAGAGATAA
>CAMOEP010000295.1 GCA_946612185.1 uncultured Ruminococcus sp. | reverse complement strand
GATGATGATACTTGGTTGGCGACGACCTGGGAAAGTAATTCAGTGCCGGCACTATAGATTAAACGGAAGTCACCTGGCTTCCGTTTAATAGTATATGGGACATTAGCTCAGTTGGTTAGAGCTACCGGCTCATAACCGGTCGGTCTGGGGTTCGAGTCCCTAATGTCCCACCAATCCACCCAGTACTTTAGTACTGGGTTTTATTTAGCCTGAAATCTTCCCGTACTCTGCAAAGAGTACGGGTTTTTGTTTTCATTGTTCTTGACATGACACATTAAGATGTAGTACAATTAAAATAACATATTCCGAAAAGGAGAACTTCTTATGCTCGAATTTATCACCGGTTTATCAGGCTCAGGAAAAACTACCCTCCTATTTGAGAAAATACGCTCCTTTGCTCAGGAGGGGATCAAGGTCATTGTTCTTGTTCCGGAACAGTATTCCTACGAGTTTGACAGATCACTTTACAAATTTCTGGGCGCTCAGCTTTTCAACTCAATTGAAACTCACAGCTTCACCAGCCTTTCCCGTTCACTTTTTCAGCAGTTTGGCGAATCCGGCAGAACGGGGGAGTATGCCGACGATATGGCACGAATGATACTCAGTTTTCAGGCAATCGACTCAGTAAAGGGCTTGCTCAGCTTCTTCAACCGTCAGTGTGAGAAAAAGGGGTTCGCTGAGCAGGTCATGCAGCTTATCACTGATATGAAGCGCTCTGGCATTACAGCCGACAAACTCCGCAAACTTCCCCTGAGTGATACCCGGCTGGCTAAGAAAGTAGCTGACATTGTGGAGATCTATATGCAGTACGATACTCTTATGGGCGAGTATGGCTTCAAGGACTCTCTTGAGAACGTCCGCCTTGCCTCCGATACTGCCGCAAAGCACAATTTCTTCAAGGGCAGCGTGGTGTGCCTTGACGAGTTTGAGAGTTTCACAGGCGACCAGCTTGATATGCTGAAAGTGATACTTTCCCAGTCAGTCAGAACTATCGCTGCATTTCGCACGGACAACATCAACGCCGGTCAGTTCACCCTCTTTGAGACTGTGGGCAATACCTGCAATGACCTGAAACGGCTTGCTCTGGAGGCAGGAACGGAGTATACCGTCACACCATGCAGCGGAACATACCGCTTTGCCTCTCCTGACCTTGCTGCTGTCAGCGCCGGGATAATGAGAAACATTTCCTATGACCCGGACAATGCTCCGGAACCACGCAATATACGGATTTTCGAGGCAAAGGATATGTATTCAGAGTGCGAGTACGTCTGTGCAAGCATTCGCCGTCTTATCAGCGAGGACACGGAGCTGCGCTACAGGGATATTGCAGTGCTGTCGAACACTATGCCGCAGTACGAGGAGATCCTGAAAGCCGCATTCCGCAGGTATGATATACCTTTCTTCCTCAGTTCAGAAAGGGCTGTTACCCACACCCCTCTTATGGCGTTTTTCACCTGCCTGCTGGACATTCTTACTTCCGCAAACTTCCGCACTGAGCATATACTCCGGCTGATAAAGTGCGGCATACTTTCAGTTTCCCTGGAGGACTGTTCGCTTCTGGAGAACTATTGCTACAAATGGGGCATCGAAGGAAAGATGTGGGGAGAGCATTTCAATGCGGCTGATGATGAACTGGAGCGACTTGAATCCCTCCGTGAGGAAATAATACGTCCCCTGAAAACTCTCCGCAAAAAGGTCAGCCAGACGCTTCCGGCGAAGGAGATCTGCACCCTGCTGTACAACTATATGCATAAAAGCGGCGCAGAAAAGAGTATAGGCAGGCTCATGTACGAACTGATCCAGAGCGACCGTGACTTTGAAGCTGCCGAGCAGAAGCGGCTCTGGGCGTGCCTTATGGGGATTCTTGACAGCATCGCTTCCACTCTTGATGACCGGGAAACTGATATGCGCTCATTTGCACGGCTTGCACGATCCATGATCGCACGGACTACCTATTCCGTTCCGCCCCAGACCCTTGACTCCGTTACTGCCGCATCTGCCAGAACTGCACGACTGAATGCGCCTAAGGTGGTTTTCGTAATGGGAGCCTGTGACGGTGATTTTCCCAACCAGGTAAGCCTGCACGGGCTTTTCTCCGAGGCTGACAAGCAGGTGCTTGCCCAGCAGAAGACACAGATCTCTCGTCCCTTACCGGAACTTATCGCCTCTGAGCGCCTTATCGTGTACAAGGCAATGTCTGCGGCTTCTCACAGGCTTTTCGTAAGCTATCCGCTTTTAGATACGGCAGGTCAGGAAAAGTACCGGGCACAGCCAGTGGAGCAGCTTCTGAAAATTTTCGGGGACAAGCTGAAGATCACAGCCGAACAGCAGCTTTCGCCGGGATTCTATGCAGTAACGCCTCATGCGGCTTTCTACCACTATATGCTCAGCCGAAGTGACCGAAGCCCGGAAACCGCCGCCATTGAACGTATACTTGCGGACTATCCTGAGTACGAGAGCCGTATAACCGGTATTCTCAGCAGGAGTATGCTTGCAAAGGACTTTCACGTTGCGCCGGAGGTCATGCAGAAGCTGCGTCATTTCAACGATCTGCGACTTTCAGCCTCTGCGGTGGAGGACTTTTACAAATGCCCGTTCATGCACTTCTGCAAGGCATTCCTGCGTCTGTACAAGCAGGAAAAGGTTGATCTGGACGCATCAGTTTCCGGAACTATTGCCCATGAGTGCATGGAGCAGATCATAAGCCACAGGACAAAGTCGGATTTCCTTGCACTTACCGCTGAGCAGATACAGGCTGAGATACGCAAAATTGCCGAGCATCACCGTGATACGGAAATGGCAGGCGATTACGGCAAGACTTCCCATTTCCGCCTGCTTTTCGACAAGCTCACCGACCGCCTGACTACAGCGATAGTGTTCGTTCAGAGTTCACTTATGGCATCGGACTTCGTACCCACTGCCTTTGAGCTGAATCTCAACAACCGCCGTCCCCTGAAGATAGGGTTTGCACCTGGCAGAAAACTAAGTCTTTCCGGAATCATTGACCGTGTGGACGTTTGCGGCAAAGGCGGCGAGCGCTATGTCCGCATAATGGACTACAAGAGCAGCCACAAGGAACTTTCTCCGGTGTACATTGCCAATGGTCTTAACCTGCAAATGCTTCTGTACCTTTTTGCTGTCACCGATAAGGGGGGAAGTTTTGCGGAATTTACCGCTGCCGGAACACTTTATTCGCCGTTCCTGATAAAGAAAGTTGAGGAGGAGACTACTCACCAGAATACCTTCAACGAAAGTGCAGTCCGTCAGAACCTTTCTGCCAGCGGACTGGTGCTTGGGCGTAAAGAGGTCGCAGATGCTATGGAGCATGGAGTTGAGGGAAAGTTTATCCCCGTAAAGAGAAACAAGTCCGGCGAGTACGCAGTCCGGCAGGATCACAGTATCTCCACCGCTTCACTGGAGCGCCTGAGAGAGTTTACCTACGATAAGCTGCGGAATATGGCACAGTCGCTTCTGCGTGGAGATGTGCCTGCTTCACCTTTTGTGCCTTTCTTTCGACTTTTGTCATCTTTTCTGTT
>CAMOEP010000294.1 GCA_946612185.1 uncultured Ruminococcus sp. | reverse complement strand
CGATAAGGCGCTCCTCGATAGTAACGACTACCTCCTTCTCAACCTTTGCACCCAGTTCATCGGCAACCAGTGCAGCGGTATCGAAGTCGATCTCCTGGTTTATAGTAGCCATAACGCCCAGACCCATAAGCTTCTTGATAACGTCAGTAGCAGTAGCCTTCAGACGTGTAGCAAGTTCGCCTACAGTGATAGAATCAGGGATCATAACTTTAAGCTGCTGTTTTCTTGCACGCTCAAGTTCCAGGCGCTTGAGTTTCTCAGCTTCGCTCTCCTTGCGTGAGAACTGCTGTCTTGTACGCTGAGCGGACTTCTGGTTGATCTTCTGCTTCTTGGAGGAGTAGTTCTCGCTCTTATGTCTTGCAGGAGCTATCTGCTCATAGCGCTCGTCGTACTTATCGAGTTCAACGTAGCTTCCACGGGTATCAACAGTTCTTCTCTGACCGGAAGTCTGACCAGTCTCGGAACTGATATTGGCGCTGAACTTAGTTCTCTCGCCTCTGTCCTGAGCCTTAGCCTGCTGTTTCTTTTCGCTCTTTTTCTTGGGCTTGTCATCGTGCTTTTTCTCAGTCTGTGCAGGCTTTTCCTCAGCCTTTTTCTCAGGTGCAGGAGCAGCGGCAGGCTTCTCCTCTGCCTTCTTTTCAGGTGCAGGAGCAGCGGCAGGCTTCTCCTCAGCCTTCTTCTCAGGTGCAGGAGCAGCAGCCGGCTTTTCCTCAGCCTTCTTTTCAGGTGCAGCCTTCTTCTCAGACTGTTTCTTCTCTGACTTCTTGGAATTTATATAAGTGACTGTACCTGTAGGCTTCTTCTCAACCGGAACAGGGTCATGCTTTTCGTCCCTTGTAGCGAAGTACTCATTAAGAGACTTTACCTCATGAAGCTTAGTGAAATGCTCCAGAACCAGATCCATTTCCTCCTCAGTGAGGGTAGTAGCACCTGTTTTCTTCTTATTCTCGCCTCTTTCTAAAAAGAAATTCAGCAGATCCTGATAAGAAATTCCCAGGTCTTTAGCTGCATCAACTAATTTGATCTTTCTTGCCATAGGCTTATCGTACCTCCGTAAAATCATCGTTCAGCCGCAGTATATGCGTCTGACCTTTATTGTGGAGTGTGATGATACACACTATATATTGTATAAAGATATCAGGCAAATATCTTGCCGAAACCTCCGGCGAAACCCTTGTCGCACACGGCGATGACCGCAGTTTCCTTGCCGCAAAGGTTCAGCATATCCTCTTTGGAAAGCTCCGTAACGTATACCGGTATATTCTGCTCGCCGCACACGAAACCAGTCTCTTTAATGGTTCGTGCTGACGCATCAGAAGCCGCCAGTACACAGAAAGCCTTTCCGCCCTTTACCGCATCGCACACGCTGTCGAAGCCCTTGACGGACTTTCCGGCTTTGATGCACATGGTAAGCAGGTTAGCGGTTTTCTGTTTCGTTCCTGAGTTCATTTGCCATCACCTCATAAACGCTGTCCTCGATCTTGCATGAGAAAGTTTTCTCCAGTCTCCTGCCTTTTCTTGCCTTTTCGAGGCAATCAGTACTAAGGCATATATATGCGCCTCTGCCGTTTTTCTTTCCGGTAAAGTCCAGGCTTATCTCGCCCTCAGGCGACCTTACGACTCTGAGCAGTTCCTTTTTCGGCTTCATTTCGCCGCAGCCCAGGCACATTCTCATGGGGATCTTTTTCGGCTTCATAATTACTCACCATCAGCGCTGTCAGCAGCTTCTTCAGCGGCATTTTCAGCGTCAGCAGGAGTTCCCTCCTCAGTCTCAGCGGGCTTTTCCTCTGTCTCAGCAGCAGCGGTGCTGTCGATGTCCAGGGAGAAAGCGTTCTCAGCAGCTTCCGGCTCAGCCTCATTATTCTCCTCAGCAGTCCCGGCAGTTTCAGCCTTTACTGTAACAGGGGGAACGTAATTGGGGTCAAGTTCGGGAGCGGTATTGCCGTTCTCGTCAACATCGGGCTTTATGTCGATCTTGTAGCCGGTCAGCTTAGCAGCCAGCTTAGCGTTCTGACCCTTCTGACCGATAGCCAGGGAGAGGAGTTTGCTGCTTACGATAACTGTGCAGGTCTTTTCCTCCTCGGAAATTATGATAGTTTTCATAACAACAGCAGGAGCAAGAGCGTTAGCGATAAATTCCTCAGGCTTTTCGCTCCACTGGATAACGTCGATCTTCTCGCCGCCCTGTCTGTCACCGTTGAGTTCCTTTGAAACAGCAGCTATACGGCAGCTCTTAGTACCGATACATGAACCAACAGGGTCGATATTCTCATCGCCTGACCATACAGCTATCTTAGTTCTTGAACCAGCCTCACGGGAAACGGACTTTACCTCGATGATACCGTCATGTATCTCAGGAACTTCCTTCTCAAAAAGGCGCTTTACGAAGTCCTTATGTGTACGGGATATCTTAACGATAGGCTTCTTGTTTCTTGCAGCGATATTGGTGATATACACCTTTATCTTATCGCCTTCTCTGAGTATCTCGCCTGGTATCTGCTCATTCTTGAAAAGGTACAGTTCAGAGCCTTCAAAATCAACAGTAACAGTACCTCTGCCGGGTTCTACCTGGTATACAGTAACGGGGATTATATCATGCTCATATCTGTCGAACTTATTGAGTATCTGCTCACGGTTGATATCTCTCAGGTCGCCCTTGATAGACTGCTTAGCTGAGAGTGCAGCCATTCTGCCAAGCTTTGAGATATCCAGTCTCTTATAGATAGTACCGCCGACTACAGCGTTAGGATCTCTTGTCTTAGCCTCGTCGATATTTACCTCATTCTCGTCGATAGGCATATCCTCAATAATGTCCTGACGGATATACATCTCGAATCTTCTTGTGACAGGGTCGATATCAACTCTTATTCTGTCCTCACTGTGGGGGTATGCTCTCTTAGCAGCTTTGAGCATAGCTGACTTGACCTTTTCGATAAGCACCTGAGCGTCGATACCGTTTTCAGTGCCCAGCTCACGGAGCTGCTGGAAGAAGTCCAGTCCCTGCTCCTCGCTGTTTTTCTTTCCTCTTTTACCTGTTGTACTCATTGTCGGAAATTCCTCCATTATCATATATCCATAGGGATACGTTATTCAAAATCAAAATACAGCTTAACGAATGAGATATCCTGAAGCTGGAAGGACTTAGTCTCGCCGTCAACTGTAACAGTTACGGACTCCTTGTCAGCGTCTTCAAGGATACCGACGATCTCTTTCTGACCGTCAACGGCTCTGATAAAGTGAACTCTCACCTCATCACCTTTGCACACTTCAAAGTGTTCCGGCTTTAGGAGTTCTCTTTCAAGACCAGCCGAGCCGACCTCAAGCATATACTGCTGAGGGATAGGGTCTTTCTCGTCGAGTATCTGGTTAACGGGTTCAGTGACCTTTTCGCAGTCCTCGATAGTGATACCCTCGTCCTGGTCGATGAAAATACGCAAGTACCACATAGCACCTTCCTTGACATAGGAAACGTCCCAGAGGTAGTAACCCAGTTCATCGGTAACAGGCTTTACCAGGTCATACACTTTCTGTTCTGTACCTCCGA
>CAMOEP010000293.1 GCA_946612185.1 uncultured Ruminococcus sp. | reverse complement strand
TATATGAACAACAGCGGCGAATCTATCGTTCAGGCGCTGGAATTCTACAAAATACCCGTCCAGAACCTTATCGTCATATACGACGATATCTCCCTTGAACCCGGCAAACTCCGCATACGCCGCAAGGGAAGCCACGGCGGTCACAACGGCATGAGAAGCATCGTTGACCTTACCGGCAGTGAGGACTTCCCACGCATCAAAATGGGCGTTGGCAAAAAGCCTCACCCGGACTATGACCTGGCTAAATGGGTGCTGGGCAAATTCGGCAAAGAGGACGCTGAAAAGCTGAAAACTGCCGCAGAAAACGCCTGCGAGTGCGTGAAGCTCATGGTGCAGGGCAAGACTGACGAGGCTATGAACCGCTTTAATTCGTAAAGCAAAGGAGGAGGCAATGAAGCTGTACCGCCAGATATTCCGGGAACTGTCCGGGTACGCAAGTATCATGGACGCTCTCAATAAAAACGAAACTCCCGTTTCCGTAACGGGTCTTTCCCATATCCACCGTGCAAACCTTATTTACGCTATGGCTGACAAGGGCGTTCAGCTTGTTATCACCGGCACTGAAGCCGAAGCCAAACGCCTTTGCGACGATATCAATATGATGTCCGGCAGCGAGACTGCCCTGCTTTTCCCCTCAAGGGAACTTTCACTGACCCCCGCCGACAGCGCTAACAAGGAGTATGAGTATATGCGCCTTGCGGCTCTCACAAGGGCTGTGGACGGCACTTGCAGCGTTCTGTGCGCAAGTATCGAAGCAGTCATGCAGCCGGTCATTCCTAAGAATAAGCTGAAAAGTTCATGCCTTAGCATATCCGCCGACGAACCCCTTAACCGTGACGCTCTCTGCCTCGCCCTCACCAGAAACGGCTACCAGCGATGCGAGAAAGTCGAGGGCGCTTCACAGTTCTCCGTCCGTGGCGATATCATGGATATTTTCCCGGTACAGGCAGAAAGACCTGTCCGTATCGAACTCTGGGGCGATGAGATAGACTCTATCACTGAATTTGATACCGATACCCAGCGCCGTACCAGCGAGAAACTCTCCGTCCTGGAGATACCCCCTGCCAGCGAAATGCTCTATGACTGCAACGAACTGGCTGACGCTATCGAGGAACTCTCCAGGAAAGTCCGTGGCAAGCGCATGAACGCTGTCCGTGACAACCTCAGCGCCGATGTCCGCAGACTTCGTGCAGGCGAGATACTCGTTCACGGTATAAAGTACTACCCTCTTGTATACCCCGAAACCTCCACCGTTTTCGACTACACCGACGGCGCTGTAAGCTTCATCGACTACTCGGAAGTTATGGCGGCGGCTGAGGGTGTTCTCTCAAGGTATACCGAGGATATCCGCATACTCATCGAGGACGGTCAGCTTTGCCGTGGTCTGGAAGGCTACTGCATGGAGCTTTCCGCTGTAAAGCATATCGCTGACACGAGAAAATGCCTGTATATCAGCAGTTTTCTGCAATCCGGCGACAGGATCGACTTCCGCCGTCTGGTAAGCTTCGAGGCTTCTCAGAACGCAAGCTGGAGCGGCGAACTCAAACAGCTTACCGAGGACTTGTCAGAGTACATCTCCCGGAAATACCGTGTTATACTCGCTGCCGGCAGCGAAAAGACCCTGCCCATAATCCAGCAGGACCTTATCGACAACGGTATCCCCTGCGATATCGCCAGCGACGATACCGAACCGCTTCATGGCAGAGTTACCCTCATGTCCGGAAGCTTCAGCGGCGGTTTTGAGTATCAGGAAAACCGCACCGCCCTTATCACTCAGGGACGCTCGCTGGATTCCGTCCGCCGGAAAACTAAACGCCGTAAGAATAAAGCCGAGGAGATACGTTCCCTTGCGGATATATCCGAGGGCGACCTTGTGGTACACGTCAACCACGGTATCGGTCGTTTCATCGGCATACGCAAGCTTGAATTCGACGGTATCATCAAGGACTACCTGACTATCCAGTACGCCGGTACGGATAAGCTTTATATCCCGGTAACTCAGCTTGATATGGTATCCAAGTACATCGGCCCTCGTGACGACGCTTCCGTAAAGCTGAACAAGCTTTCCTCTAACGATTGGCAAAAGACCAGAAGCCGTGTTAAGAGTGCTGTAAAGGATATGGCTAAGGAACTTATCGCCCTGTACGCCAAGCGTGAGAAAAGCAAGGGCTTTGCTTTCTACCCGGACGACGAGATGCAGCACGACTTCGAGGAACGTTTCCCATATGTGGAGACTGACGACCAGCTTAACGCTATCAGCGAAATAAAGGCGGATATGGAACGCAGCCGACCTATGGAAAGACTGCTTTGCGGCGACGTTGGCTTCGGAAAAACAGAAGTTGCCCTGCGTGCGGCTATGAAGTGTATACTCGCAGGAAAACAGTGCGCACTCCTTGCGCCTACCACAGTGCTTGCATTCCAGCACTACCAGACCGCCATGCGCCGGTTTGAGCAGTTCCCGGTAACCGTTGAACTTCTCTCCCGCTACCGTACACCCAAGCAGCAGAAGGAAATAATCTCCAAGCTGAAAAAAGGTAAGATAGACCTGCTTATCGGTACACATAAGATAATACAGAAAAGTGTGGTATTCAAAGACTTAGGTCTTGCTATAATCGACGAGGAACAGCGTTTCGGCGTTGCGCATAAGGAGAAATTCAAGGAAAGCTTCAACGGCGTTGACGTACTTATGCTGTCCGCAACTCCTATCCCCCGTACACTGAATATGGCTATGAGCGGTATCCGTGATATGTCAGTCCTGGAAGAACCTCCCCAGGATCGCCACCCGGTACAGACCTATGTGGTGGAGTACAACGTGGGTACTATCGGTCAGGCTATTATCCGTGAACTTCGCCGTGGCGGTCAGGTCTACTATATCCACAACCGTGTGGAAACTATCGACCTTTGCGCCGGAAGGCTCAAAAAGCTCGTCCCCGAAGCCCGTATCGCCTATGCACACGGTCAGATGAGCGAGGACGAAATGAGCAGCATATGGCAGCAGCTTGTGGAGCATGAGATAGATATACTCGTTTGCACTACTATTATAGAAACAGGCGTTGATGTTCCAAATGTCAATACACTTATTATAGAGGACTCCGACCGGTTCGGTCTTTCCCAGCTTTACCAGCTTCGTGGACGTGTAGGACGCTCAAGCCGCCGTGGTTACGCCTACTTCACCTACCGCCGTGATAAGGCACTGACGGAAGTGGCTACAAAGCGCCTTAATGCTATGCGTGAATTCACCCAGTTCGGCAGCGGTTTCCGGATCGCCCTGCGTGACCTGGAGATAAGAGGCGCAGGAAGCATACTGGGCGGAAGTCAGCATGGTCATATGGAAGCTGTCGGCTACGATATGTACATAAAACTGCTGTCGGAAGCCATATCCGAGGAAAAGGGCGAACAGCCGGAAAAGATCATCGACTGCATGGTGGATATACAGATAAATGCCCATATCCCCGAAAGCTATATCTCCAGCATGAACCAGCGAATCGACCTTTACAGGAAGATAATGCTCGTAACCTCAGACGAGGAAAAGACCGACCTTATCGACGAAC
>CAMOEP010000292.1 GCA_946612185.1 uncultured Ruminococcus sp. | reverse complement strand
CCCCCAAGCCCCCTTCCTAAAACTTCTAAATTAAAAAATTCCCCCTGATATGGCGAACCTACACTTTCAAAAACCTGTAGTATTTCGTCCGCCATATCAGGGGGAATTTTTAAGCTAAAAGTCTTTGGAAAGAGGGTCTGGGAGGAAACCTTTCTTCAGAAAGGTTTCCTCCCAGGGAACAACCGTAAGACCAGCCGTTAGCTGCTTACTGCTGCTTATAGGAATTTATCATCTTCTGCACCATTCTGCCGCCTATAGAGCCAGCCTCACGGGAGGTAAGGTCGCCGTTATAACCCTTCTTCAGGTCAACGCCCAGTTCGTTTGCGGACTCCATCTTGAATCTCTCCAGTGCCTCTCTGCCCTTTTCTGTGATAGTGCTGTTGTTATTGCTGTTATTACTGTTATTAGCCATTTTCATTATCTCCTTCAAATCATTTATTTGTGATGCCGTGTTAGTAGTATGCCGCAGGGAAAGTGCTTTATTACTGGAAAAAAATTGTTTGCAAAAATCCGGTTTTTTTCCCTGAAACCTTGCTTTTAGATAAGTATTATGTTATAATTATAGTGATAAATTATTTTTTTATTCTGAACTCATCAGGGGGGATATTATGAATACCCGATCAGATAAAATCAAGGAAATCGGTCTTATCGCCGCAGGCATCGACGAGGAGTACCAGGGCAGCACTATCAGCGGCATTATTGAATGTGCAAAGGAAATGGGCGCTAACATTTCCTGCTTCGCTGCGTTCGCCGGAGTTATCTCAAGCAACCGCTACGATATCGGTGAATACAATATCTACAACCTTATCAACTATCGCCGCCTTGACGGTATTATCCTCATGGCGCACACCATAGGCGACCCTATGGAAAAGGAAAAAATTATCCGCAAAGTCAAACGCTCCAAGCTGCCTACGGTCATTTTCGACTGCGGCGACTACCCGGAATTCTTCAACATCACCACCGATAACTACAAGGCTATGTCAGAAATAGTTCGCCACGTTATCAAAGTTCACCACGCTAAAACTATCAACTACATCTCAGGCCCGGTATCAAACCCGGACGCTGAGGCGAGATATGAAGCGTTCATCAACGTTCTTGCCGAGAACGGCATCGCTGCTGACTCCCGGAGAACTTTCTTCGGTGACTTCCGCCCAAGCGACGGCGAAAGGGCTGTAAGGGAATTCATGCGGTCAGGGCTTTCCATGCCTGACGCTATCATATGCGCTAACGACGCTATGGCGCTGGCAGCTATGGAGGAACTCCAGTCCCAGGGCATAAATGTTCCGGAGGACGTTATCGTTACGGGTTTTGATGATATTTATAATTCCCGTCACACCGAGCCTTCTCTCACTACTATCTCACGCCACCTGGACAACGCAGGATATACCGCCTGCAAGACGCTCCTGAACCTCATTGACGGTATAGCACAGCAGCCAATGCCGCCGCTGGACGCTGTGCCTGTTTTCCGTGGAAGCTGCGGCTGCTGCAAGGATAATTCCGACCTGCAAACCGACAAGCACCGTATGTTCACGCTGATAAACTCAGTGCGCCGTGACATATCCCTGCTCAACCGCATTACCACTGAACTGGCTGAAACTGAGACTGCCGACGAGAACTTCGCCGCTGCTGCCGCTTGTCTCCGTGAACTGAAATGCGAACGGTTCTCAATATGCCTTTGCGAAAACTGGGACAATGCTTTCCAGAACGATGATACCTCCGAACCGCTGGTGAAGGGATATACCTCACGCATGAGCGCTCCTATGATACTCACCAGAAACGGAACTGAGTCCGTCAAAAGTTTCCGCAGCAGCGCAATGCACCCTGTTCCCCTGAAAGGCAGCGGCAATATAAGCTTCTTCCTGCCCCTGCACTTCCGTGAAAGGTGTCTGGGATACTACGTTATAACCGGCAGCGATTTTCCGCTGAAAAGCCTGCTCTGCCACACGCTTCTGATGAATATAAGCAACTCTATCGAGAATATCCGCAAGCTTATCCACCTCAGCAGTATTATCAAGGAACTTGACCGGCTCTACGTCATCGACCCGCTCTGTGGCATCTACAACCGCAATGGATTTATCCGCTGTGCCGGAAATATCTTCCGCCGCTGCCAGCAGACCCACGCTTCCGTTATCATATCATTTATCGACATGGACGGACTGAAAATAATCAACGACAACTATGGTCACGAAGAGGGTGACTTCGCCCTCAGAAGCCTTGCCTCAGCAATAAACGAATGCTGCAAGGGCGGCAGGATATGCGCACGCTTCGGCGGTGACGAGTTCATAATACTCGGTGAAAACGCTTCTCAGGAGGACATTCAGCCACTTGAATCCGCTCTGAAAAAGCAGATAAATACCATGAGCCACATCATGAATAAGCCCTATGAGCTTTCCGCAAGCATTGGTACTATCGTTGCCCCTATCGACGACGACGATACCCTTTTCGGACTTATCACCCTTGCTGATTCGCTGATGTATGAGCGAAAGAAGAAGAAGAAAACTTCACGCTATCTCAGGCACGACTAAGGAGGCTGCATGGAATCTTTAAGTGAAGTATACGAAGCACTGCACCATAAATTTCCGGATACCACCGACCTTGACCCGTATGGCAGAGAAGTCGTCATAAACGGGAACTGCCCCTTGCGCCTTTATGAGGACATGGATTACATTTACGTCTGCACAAGTCTTGACGACCAGACCTTCACTCAGCAAATGCCGGACTATGACGCAGCTTATAGCTTTGCATACGGCGTTCTTTCAAAGCGTGTGAGGATAAGGCGTGCCTCGGATAAAAGTATACAGATAACCGGCTACGACAGATCCCAACAGAAAAAATACGCCATGAAAAATAAGCGGAGTGTCCCACGGGCGATCATATGCACATTACTTTCGCTGCTATTGCTTGGGTTCACCGTAATGATGACTTACGTCATGTTCATGGTCATCAACTGGCACTCGAAAACGCTCCTTTTCGACCTTTGCCCAATGGGTCTGGCACTCATGGCGCTGACGGCAGCAATAAGCCTGCTGTTTCAGGGCTATACCAAAAATCCACTGAATATTGCCAGATGTATCGGCTACGCTGCCGGAATAATTATGGCTGGATTCGGCGTTATCATGCTTCTGTGTACCTGGGGCGGCAGTATAGATGATATGTCCACCGGAGACTATATCGGCATGACCATTCTTTTCCTTTTCGTAGTCGCTTCCGGAATACTCATAATGGTCATCGCCGCAAAGCCGAACTTTGGTTTGCAGTCTGCGCCGCCGTATATCGTAATGCGAGATGTGACGCTTCCGCCATTCGAGGACGTGTGCAGGCTGGTTGCGGAGATACGTTCACGGACGAAGAAAAAGTCTCTGCGGCTTATCGAACGAAAGGGCTTCACCCCTACCCTCACCTGCTCAAAACTGGGAGGAGTGCCATACTGGGAAAAGGACAGACCTTACCCGGAATCAGACGGCACGAAGCTTGTAATGGCTGCCCAGATAAATCTCTCGGAAGCGCCGCCTGTTCCGGAACTTCCCGACCATGGGCTTTTGCAGTTTTTCC
>CAMOEP010000291.1 GCA_946612185.1 uncultured Ruminococcus sp. | reverse complement strand
CCACTTGGGTTGTCCCCTTTGGGAACGTCCGTAAAACAGACAAATTTAGTAAAAGGAACGTGCGACTTAAATAATTCCCCAAAAATAAATGCTGCTGCCGTGCAAATATTTTTAAATTTTCAATGCTTAATTAAGGCAACACCGCAGAGTTCATTATAAGTATGAACTGCGGCGGTAAGCTTCCCTTTTTGAAATTACGCATTACGAATCATTCATTATATTATGCGCCTTACAAATCGTTCCCGACTTCTCCATTTTGTCCACCGTTTCTGCGTTTTTTGGGTTGATTTGAAATCGGTTTATGTGTATAATAAATGTGAATAAAAAATGACCGTGACATAATGAATTAATTATTTTATTTTCTTGGGAGAGGTGATAATCATGAATGGTAAAATGAAAGCCTTTATCGCTGCCTGCGCTTGTGGTGCTGTAGCAGCCGCTTCTGCTATTACTGCTGCACCAACTGCTTTCGCTGAGACAGTTACCGTTAATAACCCCGTTATCTGGTCGGACGTTCCCGACGATGACGTTATAAGAGTTGGCGACACCTATTATATGGTAAGTACTACCATGTTTTTCAGTCCCGGTGCGCCTATTATGAAGTCCCACGACCTTGTTTCATGGGAAATATGCAACTACGTCTATGACACTCTCGCTGACGGTGATGTGCAGAACCTCACCAACGGCAAGAACGACTATGCCCACGGTCAGTGGGCTGCCAGTCTTCGCTACCATGACGGTATGTACTACGTTTTCTTCGGAAGCTACGGCACAGGCAAGTCTTACATATATAAGACCAACGACATCGAGAACGGCACATGGACTCGCAGCGAGATAAACGGTATGTACCACGACGCTTCAATACTCTTTGACGACGACGGCAGAAACTACCTTGTCTACGGCGGCGGCGGTGAGATCAAGATCAAGGAACTCAACTCCGAAATGACCGGCTTCAAATGGGGCGGCGTTGAAAAGACTCTCTTTAAGACTGGTCTTACAGGTCTGGCTGGCGAGGGTTCGCATATCCAGAAAATCGGTGACTACTATTATGTATTTATTATCGCATGGCCAAACGGCAGCGGACGTACTGAATACTGCTACCGCTCAAAAGACCTTCTCGGAAACTATGAGGGCAAGGTCGTCCTCAATTCCGGTCTTGGTACTTACGGAAGCGGCGTTGCCCAGGGCGGTATCGTTGATACTCCCGACGGAAAGTGGTACGGTATGCTTTTCCAAGATCACGGCGCTGTGGGACGTATCCCCGTGCTTGTACCCGTTAGCTGGCAGAACGGCTGGCCTATGATGGGCGTGAACGGTAAAGCACCTCTTACTCTCGACATCGACACCGACTTTACCGGCACTCAGCTTGCAAAGGACGATGACTTCTCCTATAGCGCAAATCAGCTTGCGCTGGAGTGGCAGTGGAATCATAACCCGGATAACTCCGCATGGTCTGTTACCGACCGTCCCGGCTGGCTGAGACTGAAAAATAAATCTGCCGCAAGCCATATCCTCAATGCAAGAAATACACTGACTATGCGTACAGAAGGCCCTTCCTGTTCAAGCGTTATCAAGCTTGATTCCTCCGGCATGAAACCCGGCGACAGAGCAGGTCTTTCAGCATTCCAGCTTAAATTCGGAAATATCGGCGTTATAGTCAGCGATAACGGCTCAAAGGCTGTATATATGGCTGTAAACGGCGGAAATGACGTTCCCGGAACAAGCGAGAAGATAGTCGCTCAAGCACCTATGCAGGGTGATGAGGTCTACCTGAAAGCTGAGTTCAAGTACAATAACGTAAACTCCGACGGCAGCGCTTCAAACAATATCGACAAGGCTGATTTCTACTACTCCTTCGACGGAAATAACTGGACTAAGCTTGGCGATACTCTCAGCATGAGCTACGACCTGAAACTTTTCACCGGCTACAGAAGTGCTATCTACAGCTACGGCACTAAGAATACCGGCGGATACGCTGATATCGACTTCTTCGACTATGAGCGTGCAGAGTGGAATCCTCCCGTCGTTACCGAGCCTGACCCGGACGGATATATCTTCCACAATAAATTCGACAGCGCTTCTGAAGGCTGGAGCGGACGTGGTGCGGCTAAGGTATCCGTATCAACCAGCGAAAGCTATGCTGGCGACGCTTCACTTTACTGCACAGACCGTACCGCAAGCTGGAACGGAGCAGTGCGCTCACTTGGACGCAATTTCAAGGCTGGTGAGTCCTACAGCTTCTCCACTGTTGTGAAGTATACCGAGGGCAACCCCACTGAGCAGTTCGCTCTCACACTCCAGTACAAGGGTACTGACGGTGAGGTACACTACGACAAGATCGACATCAAGACTGCTGTCAAGGGCGAGTGGGTACAGCTTGCAAACACAAGCTATACTATCCCCGAAGGCGCTGCCGACCTTCAGTTCTACGTTGAGACTATAAAAAATGAGTGCAGCTTCTACGTTGATGAAGCTATCGGCGCTCCTGACGGAACAGTTATCGACGGCCCGAAGGCTGTTAATATAATCAAGGGCGACCTGGACTTCGACGGCAAAATAAACGTATTCGACCTGGTTGCTGCCAAGGAATCCCTTGCCGCAGCTAATGTAAACAATAACATCAAAGCAGCCGGCGACGTAAACTCAGACGGTATGTTCAATATCTCCGACGCACTCCTTCTCGAAAAGTACGTCCTGGGCGCTATTGATTCCTTTGACAGCGCTGTCAGCGAAAATGATACTCCCGTTACACAAAAGCTTTCTATGGCTGACTTCACCGCCAAGATAGCTGCAAATATCGTGGAAAATGAACCAAACGAATCACACCAGCAAGTGGCAGGCGTTTCCTATGGCGAAATAAAGTCCGGAGAGTACTACTCCACCACCTGCAACCGCACGAAAAAGTATAACGTCCTCCTCCCTGCCGGCTACAGCGAGAGCAAGAAGTACCCTGTACTCTATGTACTCCACGGCTACTGGGAGAACCCGGACAGAATGATAATAAAGGGCAACGGCGTTATGGCTACCCGTGAAATAGTTGGAAATGCTATTGCTTCCGGCGAGGCTAAGGATATGATCCTTGTGTTCCCGGACGTTTATTCCAGCGCAACTCAGGCTGGATGCAGTGCTATGGACGAGCCGAATAATCAGGCTTATGACAATTTCCTAGGCGACTTCACCCGTGACCTTATGCCACATATCGAAAAGACCTACAGCGTTCTCACCGGCAGAGAAAATACAGCCGTTACCGGCTTTTCAATGGGCGGACGAGAGTCACTCAATATCGGCATGAAGCTTGCTGATAAGGTAAGCTACGTTGGTGCGGTCTGCCCTGCACCGGGCGCATCAGGCGACTTCAAGTGGACTGGTGAATATTGCCCTGACTTAGTTTTCATCACCGCTGGAGGCGATGACAAGACCGTCTATACCGTACCCAGCGGCTACCACGATTCATTCACCAAAAACAACGTGCCTCATGTATGGCACTACGTTAAAAACGGCTACCACGGCGACAATTCAATTCACGCACATCTGTACAACTTTGTCCGTGCCGTTTTCCAGAATTAGCAATCTCCAC
>CAMOEP010000290.1 GCA_946612185.1 uncultured Ruminococcus sp. | reverse complement strand
GGGCTGTCGCCCTTCAAGGATTTTTAACGAAGTCACCGGCAAAATTTGACGAAAATAAGTAGTGCCCCAAATCTTCGATTTGGCTGGCAATACTATATGCCTTGTGCTGACGTGCATGAATCCCTATGTGGACAGGTTCTAAGCAAAGCCGTAGTATTTCTGGTGCAAAATCGGAAGTGCTATGGCTTTTTTGTTGATTAAATTACTATGACCTGTGGAGAAGAAATGAGCAGAAAAAGTATTATTATAGGACGTTGGTGTTATTTAATGCCTGATACTGAGCCGAATAATGAGGGACGTATAGTTTTGATACGGCAAGCTTCATTTGGACCTTTGGAAGTATATGACTGGGGCATAGATGCAGAAGGCTTACCATATGAGGAATATGAGTGGTGCGAGAACGATTGGTTTAAGGATGACAACTATTTCAGGCATATCTCAAAAGAGGAACTGGAAGAACAGATAAAGAAGCTGATAGGTACATTTACAGAGCATGGAGTGCCGGAATGGGCTGATGCCTATAAAAACGTACTCAACTGGCTAAATTCCAATGGGTAGAACGATAAAGCGGAAGTTTTTAGAAATACACGAATAGCCCATAGTACCAAGGAAAACAAGGTTGAGCGACGGCAAAAGTCCCGTTTCTACACAGTAAGCAAGCCGAAAGGCGAGCGACAACGTGAGAAGCGGTCAAGCTGGCTCCAGCTTGGTATTGACGAATGGGGAAGTATGTGATAGAATAAAAGTATAAATTATTTTGCAGGGAGGCATTATTATGAGATACGAAATTATTGGAAATACCGTTCCGGCTGTTGAACTTACACTAAACCCCGGTGAGAGCGTTTACACCCAGTCCGGCGGCATGGTATGGCAGACCGACGGCATTTCCATGTCAACTAACGCAAGAGGCGGTCTGGCAAAAAGCCTGGGCAGAATGTTCACAGGAGAGTCCATGTTCATGGCTAACTATACCGCCGACAAGCCCGGTGCTAAGATCGCTTTCGCCGCAACCGTTCCCGGCTGTGTCGTTCCGGTGAATATTTCCGAGAGCGAACTCATCGTGCAGAAAGGCTCTTTCCTCTGCGCTGAACAGAGCGTGGATATGAAAGTCACCTTCACCAAGAAAGTTATGAGCGGATTCTTCGGCGGCGAAGGATTTATCCTCCAGAAACTTTACGGCGGCGGTATGGCTTTCCTGGAAATCGACGGCGATATGGTCGAGCGTACTCTCGCTCCCGGCGAAGTCCTCAAGGTAGATACCGGAAACGTGGTCGCTTTCGATACTTCCGTAAGCTACGACATCGAAACTGTAAAGGGTCTGGGCAATATCTTCTTCGGCGGCGAGGGTCTGTTCCTGACTAAGCTGACAGGTCCGGGTAAGGTCTACCTCCAGACTCAGAACTTCAATGACTTCATCGGCCGTGTCGTAGCAAGAATACCCCATAACAACTGATGAAGAAACTGTTTATAACCCTCGCAACCGTCGCAGTCTACCTGCTTCTGAGCATATTTACCGGCTGGTGGGCGGTCACATGGGTGATATGGGTGTTCTACTTCGTGTACATGGTCGCTCAGATGTACAAAGACCAGGACTGAAAAAATTTTTTGAAAAACCCTTGACAAATAAATTTTTCCGGTATATAATATAAACACATCTTGATAAAATGCGATGAAGGGAATAAAGCCGGTCACTGTGCTTTGCAG
Source organism: uncultured Ruminococcus sp. (assembly GCA_946612185.1). Lineage (GTDB taxonomy): Bacteria > Bacillota > Clostridia > Oscillospirales > Ruminococcaceae > Ruminococcus. The sequence goes on along the minus strand of CAMOEP010000290.1, from coordinate 1,888 downwards.
AGAGAGCTGACGTTTTGGTGAAAGTCAGCAGCACTACGCCGTTATAACTCCTCCCTGAGCAGCCAACCCAAAGGTTTGCGGCAGTTCGTACCGCTTCCCAGTAGGCTTGGACGGGTTCTCCCGTTACAGAGATATGTGCTTATCCGGCGCAGATGAGTGGGCGTGCTTTATGTGCGTCAAGAAGAGTGGTACCACGGAGTATATTTGTATCTTCGTCTCTTCCCTGTTAAGCAGGGAGGAGACTTATTTTTTTACCTCCTTTCTTAACGGCTAACGGATAAGAAGGAGGTTTTTTATTTATGAAGAATGTAGAAAAGTACACACGGCAGTTTTTCAATGCACCTGTTACAGCAATGAAATGGGCGCAGAAGTCATACGTTGACAAAGCACCTATATGGTGCAGCGTTGACCTGCGTGACGGCAATCAGGCACTTATCGTTCCCATGAGCCTGAGCGAGAAGCTGGAGTTTTTCAAGAAGCTGGTGGAGATCGGCTTCAAGGAGATTGAGATAGGTTTCCCTGCCGCTTCTGAGACTGAGTATGAGTTCTGCCGCACACTTATCGAGCAGGATCTCATTCCCGACGATGTTACTATACAGGTACTCACCCAGTCCAGAGAGCATATCATCGAAAAGACTTTCGAGGCACTCAAGGGCTGCAAGAACGCTATCGTCCACCTGTACAATTCCACATCTCTTGCCCAGCGTGAACAGGTTTTCCGCAAGAGCCGTGAGGAGATAATCAGGATAGCTGTTGACGGCGCTGAAATGTGCAGGGACTACCGTGAGAAGTATGAGGGCAACTTCCGCTTCGAGTACTCCCCGGAAAGCTTTACCGGTACTGAGCCGGAGTTCGCTCTGGAGATATGCAATGCGGTACTTGACGTTTGGAAGCCAACTGCTGAGGATAAGGTCATAATCAACCTCCCTGTGACCGTTCAGCTTTCCATGCCCCATGTTTACGCAAACCAGATAGAGTATATGTGCGACAACCTGAAATACCGTGAGAACGTCATAGTTTCCCTCCACCCACACAATGACCGTGGCTGTGCGGTGGCTGATACGGAAATGGGACTGCTTGCCGGTGCTGACCGTGTTGAAGGTACACTTTTTGGAAACGGCGAGCGCACAGGTAACGTGGACATCATCAACCTTGCGCTGAATATGTACTCCCAGGGCGTTGACCCAAAGCTGGAACTGAACGATATCCCTGATATTTCCGAGCTGTATACCAGAGTTACCGGCATGAACGTCTATGAGCGTCAGCCCTATTCCGGAAAACTTGTCTTTGCAGCGTTCAGCGGTTCACATCAGGACGCTATCGCAAAGGGCATGAAGTGGCGTGAGGAGGGTCATACCGACCACTGGACTGTTCCGTATCTTCCTATCGACCCGGAGGATATCGGCAGAGAGTACTCCGCAGACGTTATCCGCATCAACAGCCAGTCCGGAAAGGGCGGCATCGGTTATATACTGGAGACTCGCTTCGGTTACGACCTGCCTAAGAAGATGCGTGAGAGCGTGGGCTACCTGGTCAAGAGCGTTTCCGACCACCAGCACAAGGAACTTCTCCCGGAGGAGGTATACAACATATTCAAGCAGAAGTATGTGGACATTCAGTCGCCTATCAACTTCTGCGAGGCGCACTTCGTTCAGCATGACGGCATCGAGGCTACTGTGACATTTGAAATGGACGGCAGGAAAGTCTCAGTCAACGATACCGGTAACGGTCGCCTTGATGCGGTAAGCAATGCGATACGCTCCTATACCGGTACGGACTACAGCCTTAATGTTTACTCCGAACACGCCCTTGAAGTGGGTTCAGCATCTAAGGCGGTATCCTATGTGGAGATAGTTTCCGGTGACGGAAAGAGCTTCTGGGGAACAGG
>CAMOEP010000289.1 GCA_946612185.1 uncultured Ruminococcus sp. | reverse complement strand
TGTATATGCCTATCGGTATCGGCAAGCCTAAGCGTGTACAGGGCTGTTTTGCGTCGAGTGCCGACATTGACGCTACTCTCAGCTTCATCAAGGAGCAGTGTACTGCACAGTACGACGATGGAATTATGGCGGCTGTTGAAAGCTACAGTCCCCCGACTAAGGGAAACAGCGGCGGAAATGATACCACTTTTGAGGTGGGTTCAGACGAGGACTTCACCTGCCGTGCGATAGAAGTCGCCGTAAACAGCAGCGGAATATCCGTAACACTTCTCCAAAGAAAGCTGAAACTTGGCTACGCAAGAGCTTCCCGTATCATGGACGACCTGGAGGAAATGGGCGTTGTAGGGCCGAGCGAAGGCTCACGTCCAAGAAAGGTGTACTGGAGCAGAGAACAGTTTGAGCAGTGGAAACTCAATTCTATGGATGACTGACCCAAAAGGAGGCAGCGGCAAGATGTATGACGAATTTCTCCCCATTACCCGGCAGGAAATGGAAGAACGTGGGATAACCCAGTTCGACTATATCTATATAACCGGCGATGCTTATGTTGACCACCCAAGTTTCGGTGCGGCGATAGTCACACGGCTTATTGAGGCGATGGGATTTACGGTGGGTATCATATCCCAGCCTGACTGGAAGTCCGACAGTGACTTTACCCGCTTCGGCAGACCAAAATACGCATTTCTCCTTACTGCCGGAAATATAGATTCAATGGTGGCACACTATACTGCCGCCAAGCGCAAGCGTTCCGATGATGCGTATTCCCCCGGCGGAGTAGGCGGAAAACGCCCGGACAGAGCCGTTATAGTGTACTGCCAGAAGATAAGGCAGATATACGGCGATGTTCCGCTTATCGTGGGCGGACTGGAGGCTTCCCTGCGCCGTTTCGCTCATTATGACTACTGGGACGATGCAGTAAGACCGTCAGTACTTGTGGACTGCGGCGCTGATTTGCTCATGTACGGCATGGGCGAGCATCAGATACAGGAGGTCTGTAAGCGGCTTGCAGAAGGCGAAGATATCCACTCAATACACGACGTAAGAGGAACTTGCTACCTGACAGAGCCGGTAAATACGCCATTAGGTGCGGCACAGTGTCCCTCATTTGAGCAGGTGAGCCAGAATAAGGCGGAGTACGCAAAGGCAACGAAGATACAGTACGACTGGCAGGACGAGGTCTACGGAAAGACCATTATCCAGCGCCACGGAAATATGATGCTTGTGCAGAATCCGCCGGCTCTGAGCCTTACCACTGAGGAACTGGACTACGTTTACAGCCTGCCCTATACACGGCGGTATCACCCCTCATATGAGGCTCAGGGAGGTGTTCCCGGCATCGAGGAGGTGCGCTTCTCTATCACCCATAACCGTGGCTGTTTCGGCTACTGCAACTTCTGTTCCATTGCACTTCATCAGGGACGGAGAGTCACAGTAAGAAGCGAGGAGTCAGTCTTAGCGGAAGCGGAGCGAATCACAAAGATGCCCGACTTCAAGGGCTATATCCACGACGTTGGCGGCCCGACGGCGAATTTCCGCCACACTTCCTGCGACAAACAGCTCAGCAAGGGACTGTGCATGGGCAAGAAGTGCTTAGCGCCTACACCATGTCCTGCCCTGAAAGCAGACCATACCGAATACCTTGCACTGCTCCGGAAAATACGCCAGATCAAGGGTATCAAGCGAGTATTTGTCCGCTCAGGAATCCGTTACGACTACCTCATGGAGGACAAGAACGACGAATTTATCAGGGAACTTATCAAGTACCACGTCAGCGGTCAGCTTAAAGTTGCCCCGGAGCATTGCTCCGCAGTAGTCCTGGATAAAATGGGCAAGCCGCATATCGAGGCATACAAGGCGTTCCAGAAGCGGTTTTATGAGATAACCAAGGGTATAGGCAAGGAGCAGTATCTTGTTCCGTACCTTATGTCAAGTCACCCTGGCAGTACCTTGAACGAAGCCATTGAACTGGCACTTTTCCTCCGTGACAACCATATCCGTCCGGAGCAGGTGCAGGACTTCTACCCAACTCCGGGTACTATATCCACAAGTATGTTCTATACCGAACTTGACCCGTACACTATGGAGAAGGTATACGTCCCGAAAACTCCCCATGAAAAAGCGATGCAGAGGGCGCTTCTCCAGTACTTCCGTCCCCAGAACCGTGAGATAGTCCTGGAAGCCCTGAAAAAAGCCGGAAGGCGTGACCTTATCGGTTCGTCGCCCAAGTGCCTTGTGGACGAACTTCCCGGCAGAAAGACTCCGGACAGAAAGGGTGGTGAGGGAAACTGGAAGAAAAATTCACCCAGCCGTCCCCAGAAGGGCAGACAACCACAGAAGCCCTCCGCACCCAAGCGGCAAAACTCAAAGAAAAACAGCGCACCAAAGCGAAAGCACGGCTGATATGCGTGGTTGCGGCAGTATTTATAACGGCTGCGCTGACGTATTGTATAAATCATTTACATAAGCCTGAGGACGTTCCCGGAATCCGTGTCAGCTTCATCGACGTGGGGCAGGGGGACGCTGTACTGGTTCAGTCCGGCGTGTGCAGTATGCTCATTGACTGCGGCGAGGAGGAGTGCGCAAGCGACGTTATCCACACCCTTAAAAGCCGCCATATCCAGCATCTTGACTACGTTCTCGGCACTCACCCTCATTCCGACCACATGGGCGCAATGGAAAAGATCCTGAAAGCCTTTGAGGTAGGAGAGGTACTCGTTTCACCAGTGCCGGAGGAACTCGTCCCGGAGGACGCTTTCTACCTTAATATGCTGGAAACTGCCCGGAAAAAGGGAGTTCCTGTAACGCAGGTGAGCGCAGGGCAGGTCTTTGAAATAGGCAGCGCCAGGGCGGAAGTGCTTGCGCCGGTCGTCCCCGGTGACAGCCTTAACAACTGCTCCGTGTGTACACTTATCACACTGGGCGAGGTAAGTTTCCTGCTCACAGGAGATGCGGAGACTGCCGAGGAACAGAGTATGCTGGATTCCGGAGTACTCCGTGGCGTGAGCGTGTACAAAGCCGGTCATCACGGCAGCAAGACTTCCTCCGGCAAGGACTTCCTTGAAGCTATTCACCCGGCTGCGGTGGTGATATCCTGCGGCGTGGGCAACTCCTTCGCTCACCCCAGCGACGATACAGTCCGCAGGTTTATGAGGTTTACCGATAATATATACCGTACCGACCTTTGCGGTACGATAACCATAGAGTCCGACGGCAGTATATTTGCAGTCCGGACAGAAAGGAGCATCTATGATAATTGACAGATTCGAGGGCGAAAATGCTATAGTTCACGACGGCGACGAAATTATCTGCATACACCGTTCACATCTGCCTTCCGGCGCAGGCTGCGGCGACTTCATAACCCTCAGCGGCGGAAGATATCAGCTTGACCGTTCAACCGACCTTGAAAGCGAAGTTCGCAGCAAGCTGAAAGAGATGCTGGGTGGTACAAATGACTGATACCATAATTGTAGGCGGAGGTGCTGCCGGATGCATGGCGGCAATACAGGCGGCACGTCTTGGCAAGAGCGCTGTTATATTCGAGCGCAACGGCAATATCGGCAGGAAACTGCGCATCACCGGCAAGGGCAGGTGCAACGTCA
>CAMOEP010000288.1 GCA_946612185.1 uncultured Ruminococcus sp. | reverse complement strand
ACTTCTACTGAGACATTGACCACTACAACCGAGACTGTGACAACCACAACAGAGCTTGTGACCACTTCAACCGAGCCTGTGACTGAAGACCTGTCACCCTCCGGTGATGTGAACGGTGACGGAGCATTCAATGTGGCTGACGCTGTTGCGCTTGACAAATGGCTGCTGGGTATCCCGGACGCTTCCCTTGCTGACTGGAAGGCGGCGGATATGTGCCAGGACGGAAAGCTGAATGTTTTCGACCTGACCGCAATGACCGGCGCTCTCTCCGGTAAGTAAACCCAAAAACTGACTCCTGCACCGTAAAGATGCAGGAGTTTTTTGTTGGAATCCGTTTTTATAATCCTCCCTGATTGCATGGTAAAATAAAGAAAAACCACCAAGGAGGTATTGATATGAACGATAACTACTACCCTCACGCACCCGGTAATACTGCCCCTCACGCATCAGGACAGTTCCCACCTCAGACACCGCCTCAGTCTCCCCCTGACTTCCGGCAGATGCCCCAGAACTATCCGCAAGATCCAGGAATGCAGTTTCCCCAGTCCCCCGTCACACCAGTTCCCCCTCAGACACCGCCCGTCAGCTTCGTGCCGGCAAAATGCACAAGCTGCGGTGCTGAACTTGCCGTTGACCCAACTCAGGAGTGCGTGGTCTGCCAGTACTGCGGTACACCGTTCATTGTGTCAAAAGCCGTCCAGAACTACAATTACCAGCACAACGTCTACCAGACCAATATCGTTGACCGGCGAAAGGGTGCAGTGGAGTCCCTCCTTGACTACGCCAGTGAAAGACAGGACAGGAAACAGCAGCGCCTTGACGAGGAACGCCGCCATGAGGAGGAAATGCTCCGCCTTGAACAGGAACGCCTGCGCATGGAGGAGGAGAAAAAGAAAAAGCGCAGTCACCTTATCCTCTGGATACTTGGCTGGATATTCCTGTTCCCTGTGCCGGTGATGATACTCCTCCACCGCAACAAGCGCATGGGGTTCATCACAAAGGCGATAATCACCGTGATTGCCTGGTCACTGTACATGGCAATGTTCTACCCAAAGGGCACATATGACACCTCCGAGCCGTCCTCACGCACAACTGAGTATCAGCCAGCAGTTGTCATCACCACCAGCGCACCAGTCCTCACCTCTCCCCCGGCGAAAACCGAAGCCGTCACCGAAGCGCCGCCGGAGGAAGTCCCCGAAACAGAGCCAGTTACCGAAGGATCCCCGGAAACCGAGGAAGCGCCCCCGGAAGATGCCGCCCCCTCAGATTCCGAAATAAGGGAATCTGTCAAAAATGGCGACTACTCCCTGGTTACCCCGGAATTCAAGCAGACTATGGACGAATACGAGGCTTTCTATGACGAATACATTGCCTTTATGAACAACTACTCCTCCGGCGAGGGCGACATGATGAGTATGCTGAATGACTACAGCAATATGATGACCCGGCTGGAACAGTGGTCAGAGAAAATGGACGCAATCGACGAGGATTCCCTCACTCCTGCGGACGATGCGTACTATCTCCTGGTAACTCTCCGCATAGAGCAGAAGCTCCTCAGCGCATACTGATTAAAAGAAAAGCAGGCTCGTAAGAACCTGCTTTTTGGCGCATCAGAGAAGGTTTTCGTCCTTCCAGATGCCCAGTCCGCATTTTTCGTCGATGATCTGCGCCAGTTTATCTCGCTCAAGCACATTTCTATGCTCATAAAATATCAGTTCCCGGTTATCTTTGGTCTGTACCGTAACGACACACCAGTCAAAAAAGCCCAGTTTATCGTAATTTTCGTTATTTGTCCAATTGGTGTTGCCGAAGCGCTTTTTATGCCGGACACTTACCCTTACGATGTCGCCATAGCTGACTGCGGTCAGACCCTTGTTAGTGCCGATAAGCATATCCGGTGCGGCAAGGATACCGCTGACAGACAGCAGCTTAGTCTCCGGCATATCTGCCTGTCGGTCAACCTCCTCCGGTGTTACGCCATTGCCTACGAAAACCGGGAACCGGTCACGGAAAGCGGTGAGTATGACCTTTTCGCCCCAGGACAGCCAGAGGGTGAAAAGGAGCCAAGGTATCCCTATAGCCAGTCCCCCAACGTAATCGTGTATGAGAACGTCCCAGAAACCAACATACTGGCAGTCCACATAAGTCCTTGCCATTTTCTCCAGTTTCCTGCCCTCATAGCAGTTGTGAGTACGGTAGTATTCTTCTGCGGCAGCAATTACCGGATCGCCGTCATCGAAGCGGTGGAGTACCCCCACAAGACGTGCGTGACCTTTTTCATTGATGACGTTGATGACCTGATCCATGTTCTTCATGACAATAGTGTGGTTGCCATACCTGACCATATAGTAGACGGAATCAAGTTCCTCCGGCATCTTATCCAGGATGAAGCTGTATCTTTCCCCGGCACAGCCCTCGATGCTGTCAAGGTCGATAGTTCCGGCGTGGTAAATTTCCCGGTAAGCGCCGGACAGACTGAGAATGATCGGCAGCAGAGACAGGCAGTAAAGCACAATAACGATAATGGCAGCACCGGTATGTATATTGATCTTATGATGCAATTCCCTATTCTTGTAAATGTATTTCATATTAACCCCATTCCGGACGCAAAGTCCCATAAAATCATTATACACTATTTTCAAAAAAAAGTAAAGGGGCACAAGAATGAAATCCTAAAAACTTCACCCGTACCCCAAAAAGCAAGAACCGCAGCAGCAAGTGTAATTGTTCTACACAGTGATCGTGCTTGCGAGCGCAAGGCGATATGCGGTCAATCTGGCTCAGCTTGCAGTTTGTTACATTATAAAGAACTTGTAGCCATTGGCGGCATCTTCTACATCGTCAACCCAATCAACTGAACCGTCTGTGTATACGGTGATAGTTCCTGTGCCGTCGGTGTACTCAACTGTCTGGTCAGCGATAGTTTCCTCGCTTTCGTACTCGGTGGTTGTCTTTACACAGTCACCATAACTGATAATAAGGTGGTCGCCCTCCTCGGTACAGCTTCCGTCCATTTCCCAGGTACTTGAAATAGTGGCACTTCCTGCCCATTTGATAGTTACACTTGCGCCTGTTGCGTTAGGCATAATATACATCATAGCCCTGCCGTTAGAGTAAGTGCCGGCGTACTTCATAACAATGCTGTCGGGGTCAACGTAGTTGCCTGCTTCGCTGTCACCTGCGCCAATAATCTGCGAATCATCGGAATTATCCGGTTCTAAGTCGGACTGAATGGGATTCTGTGTGGCAGAAGCGGAAGTCTCAGTCTGGGCTGAGGCAGTCTCAGCAGCAGTTGTGGTTTCGGAAATGGTAGTAGTTTCAGCGATAGTCTCAGCGGCAGCGGTGGTTTCGGAAGTGGTAGTAGTTTCTGAGGCAGGCTCTGTTGCGGCAGAGGTGCTGACAGAGGTGGTAACGGCGCCGGAATTTTGGACAGAAGTGTCAGTAGTCTGGGCATTTCCGCAGGAAGTGAGCATAACGAGCGCAGCGGAAAGGGCGATAAAGGTAATTTTGTTCATTGTTTTTCCTCCTGATGTTCGATGTTAAATGTCGTGCATAGTTAAGGCAACACCGCACAGAGATTTTGGTGCAGATGCGCAGTCAGATTTTTCGGCAGATTGTGCATAAATTTCGCAGGC
>CAMOEP010000287.1 GCA_946612185.1 uncultured Ruminococcus sp. | reverse complement strand
GACATTATGGACAAGGTTCTGGGGGAGATGAACAGCTATGACTACGACAGCTATACTGCTGCTGACGTAAGGGCTGCGCTGACCCATGACCACTGCACCGTTGAGGACTTCAAAGCCCTCCTTTCCCCGGCAGCAGAGCCGTTCCTGGAGCAGATGGCGCAGAAGGCACGTCTTGAGACTCAGAAGCATTTCGGCAATACAGTCTACCTGTTCACTCCGCTGTATATCGCCAATTATTGCGAGAACTACTGCGTTTACTGCGGATTCAACTGCTATAATGATATCCGCCGCATGAAGCTGAACATGGAGCAGATAGAACATGAAATGAAGGTCATCGCTGACAGCGGCATGGAGGAGATACTCATTCTCACCGGCGAGAGCCACGCAAAAAGCAGCATCGAGTACATCGGTGAGGCTTGCAAGCTTGCCCGGAAGTACTTCCGCATGGTGGGCGTTGAGATATACCCCGTGAATACCGAGGACTACCGCTATCTCCACGAGTGCGGTGTGGACTATGTTACAGTATTCCAGGAGACTTACAACAGCGACCGCTACGAACAGCTTCACCTTATGGGACACAAGCGAGTGTTCCCGTACCGTTTCGAGGCACAGGAGCGTGCGCTTATGGGCGGAATGAGAGGAATCGCCGCATCTGCGCTCCTGGGACTTTCCGACTTCCGCAAGGACGCACTTGCCAGCGCACTTCATGTGTACTACCTCCAGCGCAAGTATCCCCAGGCTGAGATCTCCCTGTCATGTCCCAGACTGCGCCCGATAATCAACAACGAGGAGATAAATCCGCTTGATGTACACGAAAAGCAGCTTTGCCAGGTACTTTGCGCCTACAGGATATTCCTGCCGTTCTGCGGAATAACCGTATCCTCCCGTGAGAGTGAGGAGTTCCGAAACGGTATCGTAAAGATAGCGGCAACAAAGATTTCCGCCGGAGTATCCACCGGAATCGGTGACCATGAGAGCAAGTATTCCGGCAAGGAATCTGACACCGCCGAGGGCGACGAGCAGTTCGAGATAAGCGACAGCCGCAGTTTTAAGAAGATGTATGCGGATATGTCCGGTGAGGGCTTGCAGCCGGTACTGAATGACTATTTGTATGTCTGATATAATATGTGTGACTAACCGCAAGCTGTGCCGGGAGGATTTTCTCACACGGCTTGGTCGGATAGCAGATGAAAAGCCGCTGATGATAATACTCCGGGAGAAAGACCTTCCGGAGGAGGAATACCGTGAACTTGCGAAAAAAGCGCAGGAGATATGCAGCAGCAGGGGAGTGCCGCTGGTGCTGCATACTTTCTATGATGTGGCGATCGAACTTGGGGTAGAGCGAATACATATGCCGCTTGGAGTACTGAGGGAGATGCCGGAGGAGAAAAAGCGCTATTTTACGCAGATAGGAGCGTCATGTCATTCAGTTGAGGACGTAATTGAAGCGGAGAAACTTGGAGTGACATACGTTACGGCGGGGCATATTTTTGCGACAGACTGCAAGAAGGGCGTGCCGCCACGGGGGACGGAGTTTCTGGAGGAGGTATGCCGTAAAGCGAGCGTACCGGTGTATGCCATAGGAGGTATCACGGAAGAAAAGATGCCGCTGATACGCCACTGTGGAGCCTCCGGAGCCTGCATGATGTCTTATTTTTTTCTCACGTAGTCGCTCGTGAACTCGCTCACTGTGTAGAAACAGTACTTTGTACGTCGCTCAACCGTGTTTTGCTGGGTACTAAGTTCTATTTAAGTTTATAGCAAAAAAAGTGACCCTTGCTGTCGCCCAATCAAGCTGAAATAGCTTGCGATTGAGTGACGGCAAGGGTCGTTTTTTTACAAGATATTCAATAGAACTTTGTACCATTGCAAACTCGGTTGAGCGACGGCAAAAGTACCGTTTCTACACAGTGAGCGAGCGTAAGCAAGCGACAACGTGAGAAGTGGTCAAGCTGGCTCAGCTTGTTGAGTGACGGCAAGGGTCGTTTTTTACAAGATATTCAATAGAACTTTGTACCATTGTAAACTCGGTTGAGCGACGGCAAAAGTACCGTTTCTACACAGTGAGCGAGTTAACGAGCGACAACGTGGGGGCGGTCAAGCTGGCTTCAGCTTGTCAAGCTGGCTCAGCTTGCGGATTGGAAAACGGGCATGAAGGCGAAGGCGTTCATTTCCTTAGCCTTAGCCTCGGCTTCAGCCCAGGTCAGCTTCTCCTCAGTGATGAATGCTGCACCATTATCGTCAGAATAAGCACCCTCGCAATTGCACTTATCCTCAGGCACACGGAAGTACCAGCGTGCGCAAAACTCAGTAACAGGCGCAATGAAGCTGTCGTCCTCTGAGGACTCCCAACTCTGGGAAAGTACAGTAACATTGTGCTTTACAGCCTCGATAACGTCACCCAGAACTGCACTTGCAGTAGGCAGCTTTCCTGCGCCTCTGCCGTAGAACATGGTCTGGTCGATTCCGTCGCCGTAAACCAGTACTGCGTTGAATACATCATTAACGCCAGACATAATATTCTCATAAGGAACGAGCATAGGCATAACAGCAGGCAGTATCTTGCCGTTTTCCAGTCTTGTAACAGATGCCACAAGCTTTATAGCATTGCCCAGGATATCTGCGTCAGCTACGTCAACCAGGTCAATCTGGCTTATACCCTTAGTATAAACGCTCTTAGGATAAACGTGCTTGCCGAATACCAGTGAAGAAATAATACATATCTTACGGCAGGCATCATGTCCCTCAACATCAGCGGTAGGGTCTTTCTCAGCGTAACCAAGTTCCTGAGCCAGTTTCAGTGCATCAGCGAAACTCATGTGGTCGTTGTACATCTTTGTGAGAATGAAGTTTGTAGTACCGTTGAGGATACCTGCAACACGGGAAATATCATTAGCAGCAAGGCATCTGTGAAGGGGACGGATTATCGGGATAGCGCCGCCTACACTTGCCTCGAAGAAGAAGTTGCAGCCGTGTTCCTTAGCAGCAGCAAGGAGAATATCACCTTTTTCAGCCACAAGTTCCTTATTGGAAGTGGAAACGCTCTTGCCCTTTTCAAGGCAGGCTTTAACGAAAGTGAAAGCAGGCTCAACTCCGCCCATGCACTCAGCAACACTTGTTACCTCGTCATCGTTGAGTATAACATTGAAGTCCTTGGTGAACTTGTCTGCGTAGGGGGAGTCCGGGAAATCCCTGAGGTCAAGGATATACTTTATATCCATCTCGGTACCGGCACGCTTCTCGATACTTTTCTTATTCTTGTAGAAAAGTTCCACAACGCCTGAACCGACAACGCCATGGCCTAAAACTGCAAATTTTGCTGACATAAAAAAACCTCCAGGGAATTATTCGGCGGAGAGGATCTTGACCTCAAGCACGCCATCAAGCTCGGTGATAGAATTAAGGACAGCCAGTTCGTCCGGGGACTCGTCCGGCAGTCTCAGGGAAATATTGACAGCAGCAGCGCCGTCAACAGGGATACTCTGATTTACTGTGAGTATATTAGCGTGCAGACCGTGGAGAAATACCAGTGCCGCTGAGAGAACGCCGGGGCTATCGCTGAGGAGCAGATAGAGGTTGACGATCCTGCGGTTGAAAAGTTCCTCATAGGAGAACACGAAATCCTTGTATTTGTAGTA
>CAMOEP010000286.1 GCA_946612185.1 uncultured Ruminococcus sp. | reverse complement strand
AGATTAGCGATACGATTTACGATAACCGTAGTTTTTCCGCTTCCTGCACCGGCAAGCACCAGCACCGGGCCATTTACAGTAAATACAGCCTTTTGCTGCATATCATTCATTCTGCTGAAATACCGTTTCATAGCCGCCTGTTTTGCAGTGACGAAAGAATTAAGTTCCATAAAAATCTCTTCTCCCATAATAAAATTTTGAACGTACAAAATGTGAATTACACTACTATTATAACACATTCAAACTGATTTGCCAATACCTTATCAAAAAAATTTTTCCGCAAAAAAGTCCGGGGGAATATCCCGGACTTTTGGAATTTAGGCAATCTCTGTGCGGTGTTGCCTTTATTATCCGACGTAATCTGACTGACCGCCCTCGGCATCTCCGCCCTCATTTGCAGAGGGTTCTTCGGGAGTCTCCTGTACCTGTGCATCAGTTACAGGCTCAGGTGTGAACGGGTCGGGTTCATTTGAAGCCGGTTCAGTAACCACCGGTGCGTCTGTTACTACCGCAGCAGGTGCTTCTGTTACGGCTTCTGTGACAACCGGAGCAGGTGCTTCTGTTGCAGGCGCTTCTGTTTCATAAACTGTCTCATTGGGGATATAGTATACTATCAGCTTGTTGCCGTCCTTATTGCTGAAATAGCCGCCGGCAGTAACGATAGAGCCGTTCACCTGAAGCTGAGTGATGCTTCCGGGAGTACCCCATTCGCTGGTAGATGCGATAAGCGAGTAGTTTGTGATACCGGCTTCTTTCAGCCTGTTCTCATACTGAGAAAGGGTCAGACCTTCGTACTCAGGTATCATTGCGCCCTCGTTGCCCTTGCTGACCTTGACCTTGACAAGGCTGCCCTGAGCCACAAGTGTGCCGGGTTCGATATCCTGCTCATAGATCATGTCGCTTTCGTAGTCGTTGTTGTAGTCGTAGATAGCCTCGAACACAAAGTAGTCCTTGTACTTCTCCTCGGTGAACTCATAGTACTTGCCCACCAGGTTCGGCATTTCCGTGTCAGCCTTGAGGGTCGTTGCCTCGGTAGCAGAGGTGGTGTTCTCACCGGTGACGATGTTGTCAGTAACTATTGATGCGCCTGTAGGCTCGGTAGTGTCTTTTTCAACTGCGCCGGGAGCGATGATATTGATGATAACGCTTCCGATTATGAGCAGTATTGCCAGGAAAAGTATGCCTATGATTATAGGCACTTTTATCCTGTCCACCGTATTCACGCTTACTTCCTCATACTCCGTCTGCTTGCGGCGCTGCGAGGGCTGGTCATATGCCGGCTGTTCCGGGTACGGCGGCGGATTTATCGGCTCACCGTAGGGCGGCTGATACTGCGGCTGCACTGGCTGATTATATACCGGCTGCTGCGGCTGACCATAGGGCTGATAGGGCTGAGACTGATAAGTGGGCTGCTGAGGGATATACTCCTGAACAGGCGGCTCATTCTCAGGCTCAGGCTGGACAGTTCTTTTCACCGGGCCGGGTGCTTCAAACAGCCTTGTGACCAACTCGGTAATGGTTTTTATCCTGTCCTTGCTGCTAAGTGCCATGCCTTCCATGATTACTCTGGAAACGTGCGCAGGTATGGACGGATTCAGTCTCTCAGGCTCACAAAGGTCATCGTGTTTCAGACGGCTTACTGAGTCAACCGGCATACAGCCTGTGAGCGCTCTGTAAAGAAGTGCGCAGATCCCGTAAACGTCCGTCCAGCTTCCCTGATGTGAACTGCTGCTTGCGGAATACTGCTCCGGTGCAGCATAGCCCTTGAAAAGCTCGTATTCAAGCCCTGCGTTGGCAGTCCTTACGGCTGATACGCAGAAGCCTGACAGCTTCAGTTCATTCTTGCTTGTGATGTACACCGTGTCAGGGCTTATTGCACGGTGGATTATGCCGGAATTGTGGAGTATTCCGATAGTTGTAAACAGCGGAGGGAACAGTTTAGTCACCTGTTCCCAGCTAAGTTCGCCTGAATTGTCACGGAGATAATCCAGTATCTTCACGCCGTCGATATGCTCAAAGACGGTGTAGGTGGTATTATTCTCGGCAAACATATCCAGTACCGGGTTGATGTTTGAATTGTTCCTGAGCCTTGCAAGGGACTTGTTAAGCTCAGTGTACTCTGCCATAAACGCCTTATACTTGGCAAGGTTATTATAGTTTACGCTGATAGTAGCCTTGTTGCGAAGTCTTGTGCAGAGGTTGATAGGCATATACTCACGGAGCAGACAGCGGCAGTCAGTTGACCTGTCGTAGCCTTCGTATGTAGCGCCCTCGCCGTTGTATTCGAGCAGTACGCCTACAATATATCTGTCATGCAGGATAGTACCGGGAGCGATGTACTGCGGATTATGCGGAGCAGACACATCATAGCCGCAGTAAGGACAGTTATTAAGGTCACTGTCGAACTTACCCATGCATTTGTAACAGAATCTACGTTCTCCCAAAGCAGCTCCTCCTTAAACTAAAATCTTAATACACATTGTATCATTATTATTTTATCAGCAAAACTCCAGCTTGTCAACCTAAAAAGCGCCGAAAATGATAATCGTGTGAAAACTGTAGCATTTCTGTAACCATTCAGAGGAAAATGGTAAAATTCTGTAACTTTTCATTAAAGATACTATTTAAAAAAGATACTTACAGGGTGATAAGTCCCTCGTCGATCATCTGCTGTGCCGCAAGCATCACGCCAAGTTTTCCGGAAGTGTAGGTTATGCCGCCCTGCATCCATACCGCAAACGGCTCACGGATAGGTGCGTCGGCGGAAAGCTCGATAGATGCGCCCATGGTGAATGCGCCTGCCGCCATGATGACCTGGCTTGTGTAACCGGGCATATCCCACGGCTCAGGTGTCACGAAGGAGTCGATGGGTGCGCCCTTCTGGATACCACGGCAGAATGCGGTAAGATGCTCCTCGTCGCCCAGCTGTACAGCGGTGATTATGTCGCCTCTGGGGTCGTCCTTCATGGGCGAACAGGTAAAGCCAAGTGCGGTGAAAAGTTCGCTGGCAAAGGCGGAAGTCTTTTTCGCTGCGGCAACTACGTCCGGAGCGAAGAAAAGTCCCAGGAGCATTTCCCGGTTCATGCCCAGTGTGCAGCCTACTTCCTTGCCCATCCCCACGCAGGTTAGCCTGTAGGAGCAAAGCTCAATAAGGTCGCTGCGTCCGGCAATATATCCGCCTGTGCGGGCAATACCGCCGCCGGCGTTCTTGATGAGTGAGCCGATGATGATATCAGCGCCCACCTGTGAAGGTTCACGCTCCTCAACGAACTCGCCGTAGCAGTTGTCCACCATGATTATTGCGTCCGGGTTGCCAAGCTTTATCGCCTTCACCATGTCCTCAATGTCGCTGACTGTGAACGCAGGACGGAGCGAATATCCCCTTGAACGCTGGATATACGCCACTTTTGCGCCCTTTACTGCCTCGGTGATGCCGGCAAGGTCAGGCTTTCCGTCAGCAGTCAGGTCAACCTGTCCGTACTCAACGCCGTAGTCCATAAGTGAACCGTTTCCCTTTTCGCCTGCCAGTCCGATGACTTCTTCAAGGGTATCGTAGGGCTTGCCGGTAACGGAAACCATTTTGTCGCCGGTGCGCAGTACGCCGAAAAGTGCCACGGAAAGGGCATGAGTTCCGGAAACAAAATTGAATCTTA
>CAMOEP010000285.1 GCA_946612185.1 uncultured Ruminococcus sp. | reverse complement strand
CACGGGTAGCGCCTGCGGTCACGAGAACCTTTTTGCCGGTCATATCCTTATCAAAAGCGATCTCACGGAGAATATACTCCACAAGTGTATCTTCGTCCGGAAGCTTGCCGTCACCGATGTCACGGTTTGCCAGCATACCATTCACCGGCTCAATGATGATATACCCATGACGGCGGAGTTTCTCGATATTCTCCTGAACTATAGGGTTGTGGAACATATTATGGTTCATTGCCGGAGCAATTATCTTCTTGCAGGTACACGCCATAACGGTGGTAGTGAGCATATCGTCAGCGATACCTCCGGCGATCTTGCCGATAACGTTCGCAGTCGCCGGAGCAACGAGTACCACATCAGCTTTTTTTGCGATAGAAACGTGTTCCACGCTGTACTCGAAATTGCGGTCGAAAGTGTCGATAAGGCACTTATGCTGAGTAAGTGTCTCGAAAGTCAGCGGGTGGACAAAGTTCTGGGTATTGGGTGTCATAGCCACATGAACGTCAGCGCCAAGTTTTGTAAGCATTCTTGCCACGTTGCACATTTTGTAAGCCGCAATGGAACTTGACACGCCAAGCAGCACAGTTTTTCCTTTAAGCATGGTATCTCTCCTTTTTTCTTGGGGAAAACCCTTTTGAAAAAGGGTTATTCCCCAAACCCCTTTCCTAAAACTTTAACGTTTATATGTTCAGTCAGAATTTATCATTTAATAATATAATACAACAATGCTGAATAAAATTATATTATCCTCTGTTACCTCGTGTTTTATTATAACCTTTTGAAAAAGCATCATATGCCATTATAGTATTTCGCTCCAATTCATTTAATGTGCTGTATCCACTTTTATTCAAGTCAATCATTTTTATTGTAAAACTGTCACCATATTGATAATCAGCATAGACATCACCATTTCCGTGTCCTGTGAAATGATTATTTACTCTTTTAAGTACATTTATGGATTGACCAACATAATACTTATCTTTTGTTTGGTTATATATAATGTAAACACCAGCAAATTCATATTCCGTAGAAACATAGCGACCTCTTTTACCACCAAATTTACAATTTCTTATTTTAAAGAATTCTTCTGGGGTTACTTCGGTTACGCTGTTAGCCAAATCCTCAATATTATTTTTAATCTTTTTTTTGGTTAAATATTGAAAAATCCATGTGGTGGAATATAAGACAATCAGGAAAAGTATTGGAAAAATGGTCCACATATCCATATAATAATTACCTCTAATATAATATTAAATCATTAAATTCTATTCAAATATATACAGTTGATATTTCAATTTTCATAATACTATATTATCATATTGAAGCACAAAAATCAACCCTTTCCGGAAATAATTCTTGCAATATTGCGCTGAGTGTGGTATAATAAAGTATACTATTTAAGGAGGTCGGTCTGATGCTTTTAGCTGTCGATATCGGCAATACCAACATCGTTTTCGGCTGCGTGGACGATAATGACAATATCCTCGTTTCCGAACGTATCTCAACCAACCACAGCGCTACTGCTGCGGAATTCGCTGTTCTTATCAAAACTATCCTGGAAATGAATAACTTCCAGTGCAGCGATATCCATGATGCTATAATTTCTTCCGTCGTTCCCTCTGTTACCAGCACTATCAAGGAAGCTGTCCGCAAGCTTTTCGGCGTTAAGGCTATGGTGGCTGGCTCCGGAATGAAAACGGGTCTTAATATTATCATCGACAACCCCAAGTCTCTGGGAAGCGACCAGGCTGTTGATGCAGTTGCCGCTATTAATAACTATCCCCTGCCCCTCATCATTATTGATATGGGTACTGCTACTACAGTTTCCGTGGTGGACAAGAACAAGAACTACCTGGGCGGACTTATATTCACTGGTATGGGCGTGGCTACTGACGCTCTTATCCAGAGAACTGCTCAGCTTCCTAAGATCGACTTCGAGCTGCCGCCGAGTATCATAGGCAAGAATACTATCGACTGCATGAAGGCTGGCTCTATCTACTCTAACGCTGCCGCACTGGACGGTATAATCAGCCGCATTGAAAAGGAAATGGGCGAGAAGTGTACCGTAGTGGCTACCGGCGGACTGGCAGAGGTGGTAGTTCCACAGTGCATGAAGAAGATCCATCTGGACAAAGACCTGCTTATCAAAGGTCTGACCATAATCTACCGCAAGAATACAAAGTAAGGAGGGCTATACTATGCCATTTATCAACGTCAAGACCAATGTTTCCGTGTCTCAGGACAAGGCAGATGCCGTAAAGTCCGCACTGGGACAGGCTATAACCACTATCCCCGGAAAGAGCGAGAGCTGGCTCATGGTCGGCATCGAGCCGGACTATATCCTCTACTTCCAGGGCAGCGATTCACCGGCAGCTATTGCGGAGGTAAGCATCTTCGGCGGTGCGTCCTCCTCAGCTTATGATACACTTACCGGTCGTATCAGCGATATTCTGGAAAATGCCCTCGGCATCACCCAGGACAGGATATACGTCCGCTACACTGAGACTGAAAACTGGGGCTGGAACGGCTCTAACTTCTGACAGTAAAAACTATCCCCCGGCAGGGCTTGATTTTCGCCTTGCCAGGGGATTTTTTCATATAAAAAGGGAGAACCATTGCGGCTCTCCCTTTTCTTTAGTTATACTATTTACAGAATCACTCGGTTACAGGCAGAGCAGACTGTGCGATAACACCTGCGTCAACCTGCTGAATGATGAATGCGTCCTTAGCATCAACTACGCCGTCAGCATTTACATCACCGTTAGCCAGCTTCTCGCCTTCCAGAGGATACTTGTCCTTGTTGGAAGCGTACTGGAGTACGATAACGATATCGGATACTGTAACAGACTTGCTGTCGTCAACGTCGCCCAGCATTGTAGTTGCGGGAGTTGTACCGGTTACAGTAGTAGTTGTTGTTGTGTCGCCAGACTCAGCCTTGAGGTATGCGCCATTGATCTTTACGAGAGAAGTATCAACGTCCTCGCCAGCCCACCAGATCTGACCTGTGAATGAAGTCTGGTTCAGCAGCTCAGCCTTTACAGCCTCGATAACTGCCTCGTCCTCAACAACATCAGCGCCGATAGAGCAGTTCAGGAAGTTCTTATCAAGGTCAACAAGTACATCGCCTGACTGGTTTGCAGTCCACTGAACGTTTGCCCAGTAGGTTACGCCGTCAACCTCAACATTTGTGCCAAGGCCGCCAGTTGCCATAGGTACAGTTGCAGGGAACTCGATCTGGAGGTAGATCTCCTGTGACTTTCTTGGCAGAGTGATCTTGTAGCTGCCGTCAAGCTTCTCGTATACTATCTTCGCAGCTTCCTTAGTAGGATCAGCAATAGTAGTAGTGGTAGTAGTACTAACGGTAGTTGTAGTAGTTCTTGTGCCAGTGGGAGTAGGTGTGGAAGCGGTGTACAGATCCTCAGGAAGCTCGTCGAGAGTGATGCAGTACTCGCTCTGGTACATTGCGATAGTATCTTCCTTGGTATTGAATACAGGGTTTGACAGGAAGTTGATATTGTCGCTGCCGCCGTCGTACCATGTAAGGAAGTAGAGCCAGCCAGCCTTGTCACCTGTCAGATTCTCAACTGTTGAGAAGCAGTCGTTCTCAGCCATAGCGACCATCTTAGCGCTGTTGTATCTCTGCATGATGCTGTAGAATGTGCTTGCGATAG
>CAMOEP010000284.1 GCA_946612185.1 uncultured Ruminococcus sp. | reverse complement strand
TGCTGGTACTCTTTATGTCACTTATCCAGCAGGTGTACATCTTCATTTCAACTATTTATACCGAGATCTCCTACAGGATCAGGGTATGACGGGAGGTATGGTAATGAAAAAGAATCTGAAACGTTTTCTGCTGTGCCTTCTGGCTGTATCTGCTATGAGCATATCCGGAAATGTATACGCTGATACCGATGAAGATACATCTGCTGAGGCTGAGACTGCCGGGGAAGTATCTGAGGATACCGGCGGCGATGCCTCCGCTGAGGAAGGTGAGCAGAAAAAGGAAAAAGTCAAACTCAAGGAAACTGAGGAAAAAATCAAGGCTGAATCCGCTGATATAGTTAAATATCTTGAAAAGATAGGCAATGTGGACGGCTTCGACATCTACCGCAAAGACAAGGACTTCGACGACAAGATATGGGAAGCAAACGGCGGTAAACCCGAAAAGAAAAAGGACTACACCGAAGCGCAGGAAGCCCTTGATGATACTATCAGCGAACTGAAAAAGCTGGGCGACCTTGTGGCTGTGGACGAAAAGACCGGCGAGGCTGTGGCAAGCTTCGAGGACAGCAGCAAGTGCGAAAGCGGTCTGCTGTACGTCAGCGAAGCTAAGCGTTTTCTCCTCTATATCGACGAGGAACTCACCAAGCCCTCTCAGGTACTCCAGGTAATATCTTCTATCGACGACCCATACGTTTTCCGCAACGCAAAGGGCGATGTGCTTACCCTCATGGACGACAAGTACAAGAAGGTAGTCCGCACATACAACGACGGCGGCAGCTACTACGAAGGCTGCGAGATGTTCTTCGGTGACGACGATAACTTCATCTGGCTCAGTTCCGACAGAACTCAGGTACTCGGCACTTTCCGCTACGGTACTGACAACGGAAAGTACCGCATGATAATCGACGACCGCCGTGCTATAATCGGTCTGGAGAATAAGAATACCCAGTATATCTGGTGGTCATCTCCTATCGGCTCGACCCGTGACAAGATAGCTACTCCCCTGCTTATCAATGAACTGCGTTCCTCAAATGTTCTGAGATACGGCATACCTGCAAAGCGTTCCAATAACAACGTTGTGCGCTCGAATACCGATGACTGCGAAGTTAAGGTAAGTGATATAACTAATGGTATACGGGTGGAATACAAGTACGCCAGCGCCGGTTTTACTTACCCGGTAGAGTATACCCTCGAAAGCGACCACCTGAAAGCTTCACTGAAAGTCTCCGAGATAAAGGAGGAGAAAAGCGAGAATATTGCCACTGAAATGACGGTAATGGGCGCTTTCGGCGCTGCCCCCTCCGATGAGGACGGCTACTTCGTTATCCCTGACGGAAGCGGTGCGCTCGTAAGGTTCAATAACCAGAAAACTATGGACACAAACGCCTACACTCAGCGTGTTTACGGCAACGACCTCACCGTCGTTCCTACCACAAAGGGCGCTGTTACCGAACAGATATACCTGCCGGTATACGGCATAGTCCGTGAGGATAACGCTATGCTGGTAGTGGCTTCAAAGGGCGACTCAAATGCTTACCTGACCACTCAGGTGTCAAAGCAGTCAAACAGCAGCTACAACCTATGCAGCTTCACCTTCGTCCTCCGTGGAACTGATACATTCTATATGTCCGGCAACAACAGCGACAAACTCACCGTCTTTGAAAGCGGCGATATCAAATGCGACGACATCGAACTCCTTTACTACCCCATTTCCAAGGAGGGTGCAAGCTATGTCGATGTTGCACAGCGCTACAGGGAGTACCTCACCACTGACGGCGGTGTTCAGGTAACTGCCAGAAACGAGGACTCAAAAATGTTCCTCGACCTCTACGGCGGTACTCTCAAAAAGAAACCGGTACTTGGCGTTCCGGTAACTATGAAGCAGTCTGTCACCAGCTTCGACCAGGCTTCTGAGATACTCACAAGGCTGAAAAATGACGGCGTTGACGAGATCGCCGTATCCTATAACGGCTGGACAAATGACGGAATTTGCAGCAAGGTGGACACCACGGCAAAACCCTCCGGAAAACTTGGCGGCAAGAGCGATTTCAATGACCTTACTTCACTGATATCCGATAACAAGTGGCAGTTCTACCCCTCCACCGATAACCGTACATTCTACTCCGGAAATGGCTACTACTCCTTCACAGGTACTACCGTCCGTGTATCCGGTTCGTATTCCAGAATAGTAAGCTACGACCGTGCTTACGGCATACCCGACGGCTTCAAGAAGAATATGTCCCAGCTTTCACCAAGCTTCTTCGGAGAAGTCATCGGAAATATCTCCGACAGCTACTCAAAGGCTGGTCTGACTGGCGCTTCTCTTGGCGACCTTACTACCGCCCTCTACGGTGACTACGGCAAGAAAAATATCTCAAGGTATACCGCTATGGGTATGCTGACCGATGCGTATGAACAGCTTTCCGGAAGCATGAAGGACGGTATCCTTGCTGACGGCGCTAACGCTTATGCCCTGCCTTATGTCAAACAGATAAAGAACGTTCCGCTGACCTCCAGCCGGTTCGACCTTTTCAACGAGGACATACCATTCTATCAGATAGTTATGCACGGCATTATCCCCTACTCTACTACCGCTGTAAATGCTGATGCGGATTCAGAGACACTCCTGCTTATGGCGGCAGCTACCGGAAGCAACCTCTGCTATGATATGATATACGAGGAAACAAGCCTGCTGAAAGACACTTCCTACGATATATACTACTACGCTAACTACGCTAACTGGGTGGATACTGCGGCGGCTGAGTACAAGCTGCTGTCTCCTCTGCTTGAAAAGGTGAGCGGTGCGACAATAAAAGGCTACGAAACCGAAAACGACGGCAGCCTTATCACTACTACCTACTCAAATGGTATTGTAGTAAAGGTTGACCTGGAAGCAAAAACTATCGACTACGACGGCAAGCACATTTCTCTTGCTGAATACGAACAGGAAGGAGGTATCAGATTCTGATGGCTGCAAATACTGCAAAAAGGCACAAGCTTTCATATGAAAAGCGAAAAGCCCTCTATGGCTACGGCTTTATTGGTCTTTGGCTGCTGGGAACAATGTTCTTCTTCCTGATACCACTGGTAAAGTCCTTCTGGTACTCCTTCAATGAAGTATCTATCGGTGAAGGTAAGATGATAACCACTTTCGTGGGGCTGGATAAATACGCCTTCGTCCTGAACGCTGACCCGAATTATACCACATACCTGAAAAATATGCTCCTGGAAACTTTGTGGAAAACTCCGCTGGTTCTGATATTCTCGCTGTTTATTGCGGTCATACTCAACCAGAAGTTCCGTGGAAGAACACTTGCCCGTGCGATATTCTTCCTGCCGGTAATCATCGCTACAGGCCCGGTATACAAGATAATCAACGGCGATATGAGTTCTACCGGAAATACCGGCGCTTCACAGTTCTCCACAATGTTCTCTACCGACCTGGTAGGCGAATTGCTTCAATTCCTGGGAATATACGGTCTGAGCGATAATATGAGTACCATGATATCCACCGTTGCGGATAATATCTTCGGCATCGTATGGGCATCAGGTATACAGATACTCATATTCCTTGCAGCACTCCAGAATATTCCCCCGTCTGCAAGAGAAGCCGCTCAGGTCGAGGGCGCTACCGCATGGGAGTACTTCTGGAAGATAACCTTCCCCTATGTAAGCCCCTTTATCCT
>CAMOEP010000283.1 GCA_946612185.1 uncultured Ruminococcus sp. | reverse complement strand
CAGAAAGGGCGACTTCAGAAGAGCAAGAGCTGGCGCTGCTAACATCGTTCCTAACTCAACTGGTGCTGCTAAGGCTATCGGTCTGGTTATCCCTGAACTGAACGGCAAGCTCATCGGTTCTGCTCAGAGAGTTCCTGTTCCTACAGGTTCTACAACTATCCTGACTGCTGTAGTTAAGGGTACAGACGTAACTAAGGAAGGCATCAACGCTGCTATGAAGGCTGCTGCTTCTGAGTCCTTCGGTTACAACGAGGATCAGATCGTTTCTTCTGACGTTATCGGCATGAGATTCGGTTCACTCTTCGATGCTACTCAGACAATGGTTGCTGAGATCGGTGACGGCCTCTACGAGGTTCAGGTTGTTTCATGGTACGACAACGAGAATTCTTACACATCACAGATGGTAAGAACTATCAAGTTCTTCGCTGAGCTGGGCTAATCTATAACCCGACTATGCAGGGCGGTTCTTCGGAATCGCCCTTTTTTATTCACGATCGAAAGGAACAACAATGGGTATACCTCACAAAACAATCAGCACCATGCGCTCCCTCACCGCAGATATGAACCGGAAACGCACCTCCGAGCGCCGGAATGTCCACCAGACTCTCCTCCTCCGGTCGGTAATGCTGCTGAAAAACCATGTCCCCGAAACCGAAAAGTTCTACTCCCCCATGCTCCAGACCATGATGCAGTACGCCGCCCGCCCCGACAAGAAAGGTGACTACGAAAATGGCATGGGCAGGCACTATTATTGCCATTCCACCATGTCCGGCACGGAGGCAAAAAGTGTCAACGGCTACTTTCTCAACGGCATCGGTCGGTCGTCACCAAGCGCCCGGACAATGTTCGAGGAGGACTACACAATGGCGCTGACCATGTACCAGGGCTTTCAGCGCAAGCGAGCCGCCGAATTTCTGGGCAGGGCGGTGCATATGCTCTCGGACATCTGCTGCCTGCCCCATTGCACCGGAATGACCTACTACTCCGCTGGGCGAAATCTTCACAAGGCTTATGAGGAACTTGCCGAGGCGGTCTATCCGGAGTTCGTAGCAGAACAGGTTTCTGGCGAATTACCGGGGATTTTCGAGGATAACGACGGCTTCGGAACAGTTCTTAACTTCATCTCCGGCGAGACTGCCTCCGCACTTAAAATCGTGTGCGAGTCCC
Organism: uncultured Ruminococcus sp.; assembly: GCA_946612185.1. Classification (GTDB taxonomy): domain Bacteria; phylum Bacillota; class Clostridia; order Oscillospirales; family Ruminococcaceae; genus Ruminococcus. The sequence continues at coordinate 2,520 of CAMOEP010000283.1, read as the reverse complement.
CTCAGGAGGGAGTCATCAACCAGCTTTTCCGCACAGAAAAACTCATCGCCGCACTCCTCCTGCGCTTCTTCAATGACACCACCAGAACCCCGCAGCAAGCACGGTATATCGCCAATGATATGCACATACGCTTTCTCCACGACAACCCTCCCCTGTCAATTAAATTGACAGAACGTGGCATCATTCTTCATGGTGTGAACCCCTTCCCCCAGGCGAGTATCAACGTGACCCGCACTACTTTCTACGCCGCCCATCGCCACGACGGGCTGTTCACCCTGTCCCCTGCAAAAGACCCGAAACACCGTGTTTTGCAAGTCAGCGGCGGGAAAATCAAGCTTGCACGTTTCAGCCCTATCCACGCAGAGCAACTTTTCAGGCTGTAAAACCGAAAAATCCCCATGATACGGAGTTTTCCACATCATGGGGATAATTTATTAAGTTAACTTATTCCTCGCCAAAAATCGAGTCCATAGCACTGGTGATGTCAGGGTCAATTTCACCATTTTCCGCCATTTTTCGCATAATTTCCATAGCCTTCCAATGACTGTAAGCGTCCTTGTAGGGGCGCTTCTCGGTGAGCGCCTGGTATATGTCCGAGCAAGTCATCAGCCTGTCCTCCACGGACAACTCCTCGGCGGTCAGCCCCAGCGGATAGCCCGAACCGTTCAGCTTCTCATGGTGACGTGAAGCCCAGCGGGTAACGTCCTCAAAATCGCTGATTCTCCGCAATATTTCGTAGGTTGCAGCCGCATGATTCTTCACATAGCTGAACTCCTGCTCGGTGAGTTTGCCGGGTTTTTCGAGGATATCCTTCTGTATCAGCAGCTTTCCAATGTCGTGGAGAGCGCCTGCCAGGAAAATTTTCAGGCATTTCTCCTCGCTCATGCCCAGGTGACGTGCAATTTTCTCGGCTTTCTGGGCGACACCAATGGAATGGTTGCGGACGAAGGAGGACTTGCAGTCAACTATCCGGGCGAAAAATCTGGCTATATTACGCACTTCCTCGGCGGTATACTCAGTACACCCGGAGGATATTCCGTGGCGGAGAAGCGGCTCAGTACCGCTGTCCTGAAGGCGCATGATATCGTCGTAGGTGACGGTGTTCAGGAAAAGGTCAGCGCTTCTGACGGAGAAGAACGTACCGGCGCAATCAGCGATATACCCCCGCATTTCCATGAATTCCTCCTCGGTGAGGGTTAGCAGATTCCATGTAACGTCCACAGCGTCCGCCAGGTGAACTATCTGGGACTTGAATGGAGTCTGGCTGCTGTTCAGTCCCATAGGGCCAGTGCCATCGGCGTTTTCGTGGTGATAGAGGATAATTCCCCTGACATCGGTGCGAAAAGGCAGCAGGCGGATATTCTCCTCACCAGCTTCCGAATGTAGGCAACCGCTGATGAAGTCCATGTACTCATCGCCGCTGAGCATATCCACACGCTTGCGCAGCTCGGTCACATCGACCGCAGAACCGCCGTAAAACTCCTCGCTGGCGTACTCGCTGAAAGCGTTGTCATGGAGCATAGCACAGCCCACCAGTTCACGGAGTTCGTCGCCGGAATAGCCGAAATTTCGAGCCATAATGAGGGTCAGATAAGCAACGTGCTTGCCGTGGGCGGACTGAACGCCGATCATGTCATGCTCGACCATATCGAGCGACTGAGAGAGGATGTAAAGCAGGTCAGTAAGGTTAAGTTTCATAAGCAACACTCCGGAAAAATACTATAGTATAATTATAGCTAATATTCCGGAAAAAGTCAACATTCAGCCTTAATTTTTCCGTAAAAATGCGGTTAAATCAGTAAACTTTCCGGGGAATTATCGCTGTGGCAGTGACAAGTTCCCCAGAGTATCAGGGCGTGTTGACACTATAATATTCTGCCAAAAAGATGCGCTTTAGGATTAGTGTCAACACGTCCCAGTTAACATAGTTACTTTTTCTTCTTACTAATCATTTTGTAAGCGCTTATGCCGGCAATGATGAACAGGACAACACCGCCAAGAATCGTCAGAATTGCCGGAAGTACGCTCTTTTCGCCGGTCACGGATATCTCACTTGAAGCGTCCGCAGCGGCAGCAGTCAGTCCGAAAAGACACAACAAAGCCGATGCGAAGAAAACTATCGGAACGATATAAACGAGTTTTTTCATATAAATACCTCCCCTCGTAACTTTATTATACCCATGAACCTTAAAAGCATCTTAAAATAATCTTAAACGAACTGGAGTCAGTTCGATCACTTATCACGTTGACGCTCAAGCTGAGCCAGCTTGACCGCACCCACGTTGACGCTCGTTTCTCTCGCTTACTTTAAAAGAAGCGGTACTTTTGTCGTCGCTCAACCATATTTGTACTGGTGCATAGTTCTCCGGTAGAATTGCAAAACATCAAGTTTACAATATTCCCGAATAGAACTTTGTACCGTTGCAAACACGGTTGAGCGACGTAAAAAGTACCGTTTCTAACAATTTATTATAAAAGCTGAGCAATATTTATAGTCAGCTTACCGCCATATATTCCGAC
>CAMOEP010000282.1 GCA_946612185.1 uncultured Ruminococcus sp. | reverse complement strand
TCCGATAACCGGCACTTCGCTGAAAAAGCCTGATGCCGCACTTCCAGCCTTGATAGAACTGCCCAGAAGTTCGAGAGTGGGCGACTTGAAGCCGATATTAGGGTTATCGTAATAATCCACGCAGGACTTTACTGTGAAAACTACGCCCAGCACCTTGCCTGCTGTTTTGGCAGCGCCGGTTTTGGCAGAGCCGTTTGCAAGGGCATTTTTCTGCTCATTCAGTATACTTGCCTGCTTATTAAGATGACTGGTATGGAGCTTCGAGAGGGTGTTATAGTTTTCCTTATCGATAACATTGTTCATGCGGAACATATCCAATCCTTTTCGGATATTCATAGCTTCTTTCTCTTTTTGGATAAGGTCAAGCTGCTTGTTGATATTCCCTATCTCCTTACTTTTTGTAAACCAGTTCACCGTACCTTCCAGCCCATTTTTCAGCATATCCTGATATTTTCTGCTTAGTTCTGAATTTCCTATCTGCTGTGCCGTCTGCAAGGATTCCTTTAAATAGTCATCAGGTTTTGACGGAGGCATGAGTCCGTCAAGGTTCAGTTCCACGCCGGATAGATATGAGAATTTGTAGTATTTCTTCAAGCCGCTTCCGGCATCTTCTGCGCTTGCTGTCATGAAAGATGATGAAGCTGTTACTATGAGCGTAATAAATGCTGCGGTAATTCGTTTAAGAATCAGTTTCTTCATTTTGATTTCCCTCCTCAGCAGTAAGCGTATGCAGATACCATGAGATATGCGATTCGATAGTCTCGTTCACGCCCAGATCAAGCGCCTGCACCATAAGCGGGAAACCCTCATCTGTGTTGCCAAGTTCCATAAAGCATGAACCAAGATAATAGGCAGTTTCGCCGTCGGGATCTTCGTCATAGATATATGCACGGGTCAGATAATATATAGCCTCATTGAATTTGCCCTGGTCGTAAAGCAGACCGCCTGCATTCTTAGCCGGATACCACCACCGGGGATTATCATTGCAGGCAGCGATATAGAGGTCGAGCAGTCTTTCCGGCAGTTCCTCCTCTATGCGGAACTCATCTTGGATAAGCTGTTCAGAAGCTTTATAATATAACTGCGAGTGCTGATTCTCAAAGGCTGCCAGTGTCTCCTTAGCGTCAGCTAAATTGCCCTTATCGAGCTGGCTCTGAACCTTTACAAACAGGAGGTGATCGTCCTCGCCGTACTTTTTTATCATCAGTTCATACTGCTCGTCGGCTTCATCGCTCTTGCCGCCTATCTGCAAGTCAACGAGTTTTCCTATCTGCTTCTGATAATCAAGTGTGCCGTATGAACCTGTGCGGACAGGAACGAAATAGCAAAGGCAGAGAAGTCCGGCAGACAGGCATAAACTCAGACACTTTCTGAACTTCCCGAATTTTTCTGCTCTCAGCACGAAACGTCCGACAATGAAAAGTGCGAGTGCTGCGGCGGCAGTTATACCGCCCATTAAGAGAGAACACTGAAAGAAACACATTCCGGTCAGCGCACCAAGAAAAACTATAATACACAGTATTTCCAACATGGTCAGTCACTCTCCTTTACATATTGGCTTAGTCTGCTCATAAGAGATTCTGCGTGCGGCACGATACCGTACCAGTCCTCGCCGTGGTTCGCACCGGCAGGATAAAGCGCAACCACACGTTTGCATAACTGATAGCTCTCCTTGTATTTTCCAAGCGCATCGTAGGTATTCGCCAGCGCATACATGGTAGAGCCCTCGTTAGGCTGGAGTTCATTTGCTTTCAGGAGGGCTTCTTCTGATTTTGCGAACTCCTCCCTGTTAAAGTGTATGATACCTTTCATGTACCAGAGTTTAGCACTGGAATCAGCCTGCTTGATGAGAGAATCTGCTGTTTCAAGCGCTTTGTCATAATCACGCTCTTGCATATTGTAATACATCATCTGCACATAGTTATGCAGGAAGCTGTTCTTATTCAGTGCGGCTAATATCTCCGGGTCAGTGCTTTCTTCGCCGGAATATATCGAATACTGGAAACGTGTCCATGCTTCACTGTCGTTGAACGACATATAGGAAACGCAGTTGAAAAGCAGAGTATCGCATATCGGATCTATTTTGCCGTCCTTGAAAGAAAGCTGCGCCAGTTTATCGGCATACTCTACAGCGGCAGTGCTGTCGCCATGCTGCAAAGAACCGATACAGCAGTCATGGAGAACGTCAACATCGTCAGGGAGGGTCTTATTTATCATCTGTGACAGCGTGAAAGCCTTTTCGCTGTCCTGTTCATTCAGATAGCAGCTTAGCAGGAGTTTTGCTGTTTCGCTGTCCTCCGGATACGCCTGCACAATGGGTTCGAGGAGTGATGCGGCATCATCATCGTGGTGTACCTTTAAAAGCATATTGCATATCTGGCGGTAAACGAGCGAATTCTGTCCTGGGTCAGCGCCGGCAGCAGACTTGCCCTCTGATTCCCAGAGGGATATGAAGCGAAGTGCGGCATTTGCAGTACGGTCAAGGTGTCCTGCATTATCCCACACATTGTCAGAACCGACCATAGCGGCAACGTACTGACAAGCCATATCACGGGTATTATTTTCCGCAAGATCAAGCATGATGTTCACCAGTTCGTCCGGTGAAGTCTTTCCGGACTGCGCAGAAGCGAAAGTATCCGCTATCATAAGGGGCATGGAATAAGAATCGCTGACAGCTTGGGGGTCTATCGCCTTTTGTATCTGGTCAGCCTTTTTGGAAAGCGTTTCAGCGGTAGGATAATCGTTCGTGAAAACCTCTCTGCCGGTGCAGACAGAAACTATTTCTCTGCGAAGTGAAGCCATTTGTGCGGTGACATCATCGCTTTCCGACAGTTTTTCAAGCATTATCGGTGCATACATATCCAGGTCGTCATATGAAGAATTGTGTACGATATCGTGGATAAGGCTGTCAGTTTCAGCGCTGAGGGCTGAGAGGTAATTGAGTATGATATCATCTTCATAGATCTCAGGAACGGTGTAGCTTTCACCTTTTATAGCGGTATTCCAGGCTGTACAGTGTTCGCCAGCCTGCTGGAAAGCGATTACGGAGTCCGTCATATTTCCCTGCATGAGGTATATCCTGCCCTGTAAAACGTACCCGGCAATATCCTCGGTCACACGTTTTGAAACGGGGCTTGACATATCCATGACCACCGGAACAGCACTTGCACCGGCAAGGCATACCGCACCGGCTGCGAGTTTGGCGATCATGATTGATCTGCCGGCAGGTTTTTCGTTATCCTGCTTTTTAAGAAGCTGTCCGACTGCAAGTGACATAAAGCCTGCCATGAGGAATGATATTGCAGTCTTGCAGGCGAACGTCTGCATAAATGATGGTGCGTCCTTTTGCAGGATAGTTCTTGCAATGTCAAGGATATTCGGCAGGAGAAGCGCCGGGAGCATAAGTGCAAAGGCTTTGAGTTTTCCGCCCTGCCTGCATTTGTCCATAGGTGAAAACAAGCTTTTAAGCGGTATTAGCATCAGCCCTGCTATAACAAGTTCTGCTGCGATATACGCAATTGCAGATATCACATTCTGCTTTAATTCAAGGGGGTTAAGACGCTCAAGGAACAGCGGCGAAACATTATGTTCAGCGGCTATCAGTCCAAGCAGAAATACCGTCTCACCGATGCGGTTCTTGCCGGTATTGCTCTTTGCACCTATCCAGAGTACTGCGCCTGCTGCGGCGTAGCTTATTATCCGGAACA